>NZ_MJXP01000001.1:0-803 GCF_001762855.1 Campylobacter sp. BCW_6467
TGATGAAGATATAGCCCTTTATGCTCTTATCAATCGTGCCAGAATGATTAAACAAAATAGAATCAGTTTTGTGTAAATAAATGAAATATTTTTCTTATGATTTAGAAAGGATAGAAAATGCTAAGAGATACTAATAAAGATGAAGCGTATTTTACCGAACGTATAATAGAATGGGAAGAAGAAGTTAAAAAAGATGAAAAAAGACTCTTGGAGCTTCCTTTAGGAGATGCAAGAAGGGAAAATTATTTTTTTTCTATAACAGATGGAAAAAAATGTATTGCTATGGATAAATACTCTCGTGGTGATGATATAAATCTGGTTAAAAAAGATTTAGAAGCATACATACTATTAAAACAAGAACATCGTTTAGAAGTGGGGATTGATATTAGCTGGTTTAAGGGAAATGCCCTTGAACTTTGTCTTAGAGTGTTATTAGATATGGACACAACTTGTGTATTAAAATTAGTAGAAGAAGATGAGAGAAAAAGAAAGGATATTCTCAATAGAGATTGGTTTTTACATTTTATGGGTTCTAAGGGTAAGAATTTAAATTTAGAACGCAAATGTATTCGCAAAGAACACGAGCTTATTAAAGAATTTGTAGCAACTAAGGATATTGAGTTTTTACATCAATATATGAAAAAACATACAAGATTAAGAGATCCTCTAGATACTTGGGATCTTGAAGGTGCAGCAATTGTAAAGCTAATGAATTTAGATAAAGAAGAATTTAAACAATATAAATACTTTCCTTATGATTTGATTTAATCTTAGTGGGTTTAAAACCCACAAGACTTTTCATG
>NZ_MJXP01000002.1:0-20479 GCF_001762855.1 Campylobacter sp. BCW_6467
TAACAAAGCTGCAGGATTGCCTGAAGATTTTAAGATACATAAATCTACTTTAGATGAGATAGAAAGAGTGGCTGAATATAATGTTTCTGATATAAGAGAATATCTAGGTGTAGATAAATATTATTCTAATATAGATATGGCTGAAACCATTAAACAATATTATAATCTTTTTTCTAATGCTTTAAGCCAAAGCTTTCCAAGTGATAAAACAAGTTTTAGTGAAGCAGATATAAATTCTATGCCTAGTGGATATGCTGTAGGTGGAGATAAATGTATGAATTTTAATGATCCAAATAATAGAATGAATATTACTCATTTAAAAGACTTTTCTGGAGCTTTAGTTTCAAATGTCTATCAAACATCAGAACAAGCAGAGAAAGCTGATGATCTTTGGGCTGATTCTGGAAATATGATTAATGGTTTAAAACCTGAAACCTTAGGTTTATCCTTAGAAGAAATAAAAAATGTTTCTCAAGCTAAATATGAATGTGATTTTAAACCTGATATGTCATTTTATCCAAAAAATGAAGATGGAACTTATACTAAAGAAGATTTATTTATGAGTTTTTTAAAATCTCAAGGTGGACAACCCGTTGAGAGTCCAAAAACTACACTTAATCCAAAAGTAGAAGCTTACAATACAGCTATGGCTAAGGAGAGTTTTTCAACCACTAGCGTTGATTTGATTGATATCATGACAGGTAAGGTTGATTTTGCAAGTTTATTAAAATATGAACTTGATAGAGGTCGTATAGCTGGAGAGCTTTATATGTATGAAAAGGGTATGTCTCCTAAGCAAGCTTTAGGCAATTGGGCTTTAGACTCTGAGATTAAACAAGCTCTTGCTAATGGTTGGAAAGCAAGCAGTGAAAGTATAAATTCTTTTGCTGATTCTATAGCGGATAGACTCAATAATCTTTTAGAACAAACTAGGGTTTAGGAAGTATTTGCACGAAGTCAAATTAAAAATGATGGCATTTTCAAATACTTATGCGAATCACATAAAACTAGGCGCATCATTTGAAAAGAGTATTAAATCTCCGTTTTTTGTTTCTTTAGCTAGAGTTTGAACTAGCTGGCTTTTTTCTTTAAGTATAATGGTTTTTATTTTTAACTCTTTTTTGAAAATTTCAGCATTGATTTGTGCGCTAATGATAGCAAGATCAAAACACTCATTGATGATTTTAGCAAGTTTTATATTTTCTTCTTCGCTTACTTCTACTATACCAGGACTTACTAAAACTTTGCGTCCTTTATAGCTTTTACAAAGTTCATAGCTTGTGCTCATACCTTTAAAATTTCCATTAAAACCATCATCTATGATAAATTTAGGCTCTCTTGAAAGCACTTGCAAGCGATGTTCTACGGAGTTTATATTTAAAACTTGCTTTTGAATTTTTTCTAGCTTTACGCCAAGATAATGAGCACAAAGTATACAAACACAAAGATTTTGCGCGTTAAAATCCCCTAAAATTTGACTTTTAAAATCATAGGATTTATTTTCTATATCGACTTTAAATTCTAAACCTTCAAGACTTGAATGAATAAGATTTAATTTATCATCATAAAGGCTGATGAGTTTATCTTCTTCTTTTTTGGTGCTAGAGTGTAAAAAAGCCTTTTCTAGTCTTTTGGAATTTAAGGCTTCAAGTTTGGTTGAGCGGATATTTTCAACACTTTTAAAATACTCTAAATGTGCATTGCCTATCTCTCCTACTATGCTGATGTGAGGTTGTAAAAAACGAGTGATTTCATCAATATCGCCTTTAAGTCTAGCACCTGCTTCAGCTATGTAAATTTGAGTATCTTGACTTAAATTGGTATTGATATCAGCAACTATACCTAGCAAGGTATTGACAGAGCGTGGTGTTTTGTAGCTTTTAAAGTCATCTTTTAAAAGTTCGTATAGAAAATTTTTAATACTTGTTTTTCCAAAACTTGCGGTAATGAGTATGATTTTTAAATTTTCATTGGCTCTTAGTTTGGCTTTGGCTTGTTTTTTATAATATAAATTTGTAAAAAACTCATAAATTTTAAGACTAAATAAAGCAAAAGGAAGACTAAAAAGATTAAAAAGAAAAGAAAAACGCAAAGCAAGGATAGCAAAAATAACATTATAAACAAAAACAAAAACAAAAAACCATTTGACCTTGCTTGTAAAAACAAGCTTTTTATCTATACCTTTGTTCCAAAAGTACAAAATCGGAGTATGGATCAATGCAAAATATGCTAAAGAGTATAAAGGAAAAGCTAAGAATAAAAAATAAGGAATAAATAAAAAATACAAATGCCACAAAGGTTTATGATAATGAAAAAACACGCGCTTAAATTTATAAGAATACCATTGTAAAGCACTCATAAGATAAAAAGCTATACAAAAATTAAAAAATAAAGAATTGATAAAATAAAGAGTATTGATAAGCATTTAAATTTCCTTAATTTTTTGAGCTATGAAAGCAGAATGTTTTAAAAAGAAAAAATGATCCCCCTCTAAAGGATAAAAAGTGCTATTTTTTAAAAATTGATGCATTTTCTCGCCACAATATAAAGGCGTAGCTTCATCGCTTTTTCCCCAAAAAATCAAACTTTTAGCCTTTTGCTTGGTAAAAATTTCACTAAAATCCTCATCAACAACCTTTTTAAAGGTTTCATACATCATAGGACTAAGATTTGCTCCATCTTTACTAGCAAAATAGCGATAAAATTTCCCCAAACCAAAGAGTTTTAAAATTTTAAAAATACGGATTTTAAAACGCACTTTTAGGGATTTTTTAGCCAAAATTCCCGCACTTGAAAGTAAGATTAGGGTGTCTTTTTCTTTTGCGAGTAGGGTGCTTACTTTTCCACCAAAAGAATGCCCCATGAAAAAACAGACATTGAGTTTTTTTTGTTTTAAAAAAAGTTCTGTGATATTGGCATAATCTTGAGTGTTTAAAATTTCTTCCACACTTGAATTTCCAAAACCTGCTAAATCCATATAAATTTGACAAAAATCTTTTAAAAAAGGACAAAAACTTTGCTTCATAAGTTCTTTATTGGCTCCCCAGCCGTGTAAGATAAGTATTTGCGGTAAGGAAAGATCGCCTAAAATTTCATAAGAAATTTGATAAGTTTTGTTTTTATAAGAAAGTTGAGTTTGAGCCATTTTAAGC
This sequence comes from Campylobacter sp. BCW_6467, assembly GCF_001762855.1. Lineage (NCBI taxonomy): Bacteria > Pseudomonadati > Campylobacterota > Epsilonproteobacteria > Campylobacterales > Campylobacteraceae > Campylobacter > Campylobacter sp. BCW_6467. Next base: position 3,153 of record NZ_MJXP01000002.1, read on the forward strand.
CTTTTGATTTTTGTAGATATTTTCTAAAAGTTGCATGGCATTTTGTAAGCGTTCAAATTCTTTCATACTAAGCATTACAGCTTCAAATTTGTTATTTTTTAAAATAACTATTTTTCCACTTTCGCTTTTTTTGAGTTTTTCCATAATGGGGCTAAAATTTCTTACCACCTCGGTGGCAGTGTAAATTTCATCTTGTTTAAAAGAGAGCATTTTTCTTCCTAAAATACGCTAAATTTTATGTATAATTTAGCGTATTTTGACTTAAAAGCTTATAATTTTCCTTTTTGTCCGTTGATGGAGTGAAGGAAGTTGTAGTTGATTTTTATCATTTTTTCAAGTGAAATTTGATCAGCTAAAGCGTTTAAAGTGGTATTAAAATCTTTAAAAAGATAATTAGCCAAAGAACCAGGATTTGGGTTGATTTCATTTAAATATACTTCATTATCCAGTATAAAAAAATCGCAGCGTATTAAAGCACCTTTAAACAAAGGATTGTAAATCTTTTTAAAGCTATCTTTGAGTTTTTCTTTTAATTCTTCGCTTAAATCTGCTTCTATAAGCTCATTGTGTCCTGAAAAACTAAGATATTTTTGTTCAAAGTCTAAAAATTCTTTTTTCTTTGGCTCTTCTATGATAGAAAAAACAAACTCATCATTGATCATGCATCCTGCAAGATTGTATTCTTTGATATTGTTTTTAAATTCTTCTACTACAAGATCATTATCAAATTCAAAACCTACATCTTTGGCGTATTCTAAATCTTTTTCATCTTTTACTATGCTAATACCTATACTACTTCCAAGTCTTGCAGGTTTGATAATGCAAGGAAAACTAAGCTTTTCTTTAGAGTTTTGATTTTTTCTTAGCATGGTATAATCAAGTGTTTTTACTCCAACGCTTTTGGCATAAAGTTTGGTAAGTTCTTTGTTAAAAGATAATACACTAGCTTCAAGCCTAGGTCCTATAAATTTAATAGAATAAAACTCAAATAAAGCCGCAATTTTTCCATCTTCTCCATCTCTACCATGGATAAGATTGATCATGCATTCGCACTCTAGTTTATTTTCTTTTAAAAAACCTTTGCTAAAAAAACCTCCTTGTTTAACGAAGAGCTCTTTTTCTTTTTTATAAGCTTTGGTGCTAAAAGTTTTAGAATTCATTTTTTCACTTGGGATATGATAAAATCTTCTTTCTTCATCGCAAAAAATAAATTCTAAATTTTGATTGATAACTTTTTTAAGCACTACAGCACTTACTATACTGATCTCATGTTCATAAGAATTTCCGCCAAAAAGTATTGCAAATTTCATTTTATTCCTTTATCCTAGTTTTTTAAGAGCTTCTTTGATGAGTTCGCTTGTGCCTGTTGCTTGAGCGCTTGCTAAAACACTTATGATTTTTTCTTGTTTAAAGCCTAGAGTAAGAAGTGCGGTTAAGGCTTCGCTTTTATCATCGCTTACATTTTCAAGTTTGGTTTTTGTGTCAGAAAGTTCTACTATAATGCGTTTTGCACTTTTTGGACCTATGCCAGGTACTTTTTTAAGCACGCTTTCATCGCCCAAACTTAACGCTTTGTAAAAAGAATTTACATCAAGACTAGAGCATACCGCCATAGCAGTATTTGCACCCACTCCATTGACTTTTAAAAGCATTTCAAACATTTTTTGCTCATCTTTATCCAAAAAGCCATAAAATTTATTAGAATCTTCTTTGATGATTTGAGTAATAAAAAACTCATGCTTTTCTTGAGTTTGAATTTTAGCAGAACAAAAAAGCGAAATAAATATCCCATAGCTTAAACCACTAGCACATTTAACAATGATAAAAGTAGGTTCTTTTTTTGTGATTATTCCTTCGATGCCGACAACCATGCTATATCCTTTTCTTCATAATCTAATTTTTTATGTATTTCTATACTCTCTTGGTTGTTTTGTATGACTTTTTTAATACCTATAAATTTAGCACTTTCATTAACAAATGAAGAGTAAAAAATATCTTCTTTAGGCTCTAGAAGTGAAAATTTGATCTCATTCATATCAGTCCATTTGCCACTTTTATTTATAAAAGTTGCTTCAAAAAGCATTTTTTGTAAATTGATTAATTCTAATTGTAAAGATTTTTTGCGTTCAAGAAGTTCTTTTTCTTCATTTTGTAGTTTATTTAATTCAAGATTTTGTAAAGAGAAATCTTTTAGAGCTTTTTCGTATTGTACAGGAACATTTTGACCTTGATTTTTAAGTTCTGCTATCTTTTTTTCAACGCTTAAAATTCCATTTTTGCTTGATAAAATGTATTGTCTTATTTTATTTATTTTATGATTTAACTTAGAAATTTGCTCTCCTAAAATCGCAAATTCTTCATCATAATTTTTATCAAGAGTTTTAATTTTGGCATGAAATTTATTGTTATCCCCGTTGATGCGTTCTATTGTAGTGTTTTCAAAAAACACACAAGAATTATTACTTTCTAAATTTTCTATATAGATTTTATCAGCTTGTATATTTCCACCTAAACTTTTTTTAATTCTCACTTCTTTGGCTTTGATTGTTCCCCCTTCGAGCAAATCTATATTTAAAATTTCGGCTTCTGCAAATCCTCTATGAGTTTTTATATAGGCTTGTTTGGCTTGAATTTTGGCTTTAGAGTGTGTAGTGCCTTCAATTTTCATTTTAGTGGCATTAAGTTGAGTGTTGCTTCCTATGCTTCCGACTATATTTAATTCTTCACATTCTATCCCAACGCCAGAATTTACAGCATCTTTTACTTCTGAAAGAAATTTTATATTGATTTTGACATTTTTGTCTAGTCCAGCTCTTATAATCCCTATATTTTTAAAATCTACCCCATTAAAATCTAGTTCATTGGCGATATCAAAATTTTCACCATCTTGTACTACATAACCTTTTTTTAAGGCTATATATTCTGTGTATCCATCTTGCTCTACTTGTTTAAAAGCCGAAGAACAAGAAAATTTAACTTTATTTTCATTTGCGGCTAAAACTTTTAAGGTGTGTAAATTTAAGTCTTTTCCTTCTTTACCTTGTTTAAATTTGGTGTGTTTTAAAACAACTTCATTTTCATCAACAGCAATAATACCTGAGCGTTTTTCATCGATAGTATAGTTTTTGGTTTTTTCTTTATAAGTTAAGATCAGAGATTCGTCTTGACTTTCTATAGGATCAATACCTTGTGCAACGGTGATTTGTATAGTTTTATTTAAAGGGGTATTTTTATGTTGGTTGCAAAAAGACATTAAATTTTTCTTAAAATCAAAAATACGGATACCTATCAAAAATTTAAGTTTCAACATCTTTTTATAAATATTTTGCAAAAGTTCTAGTGCTAGTTTTTCATGAAAGTCTAAATTTGCAAAATCAATTTGAGCAACTATTTTGGTTAAATTTTTATTCGCAACTAGTTTGACTGCTTGAGATGCTTTGCTTTGGTTTATACCATGGAAAATTTCTATTTTGTATTCTTGCTTGATTTGAAGATCATTTTTTAAAAAAATTTCATCTTTATCAAAAAGAGTTAATTCTTTTTCAGAGATTTTTTCCCATTCTAAATCTCCAAAACGATATTGTGTAGAAAATGCCAATAAATTAAAATCAAGCTCATTTAAGTTAAGGTTTGTTCGTGAAGCTACACTTAAAAGCTCTCGAGCTGGATTTTCTGTATAGGCAATAATTTTTTCATCCAAAGCCAAAACTTTCCCCTTGTAAAAAATTAAGAATGTAATTATAGTCAATTTTTAATCAATTTTAGTTAAAATAGTTCTCTTTATATTTTGAAATCTATGAAAAATTTAATGAAGAGTTTAGTATTTAAAAATTTTATTATCAATGCTTTAGGAATTTTATTTTCAAGAATTTTAGGGCTTGCTAGAGATGTTTTAATAGCGCTTTTTTTAGGAGCAGGGCTTTATAGTGATATTTTTTTTGTGGCTTTAAAAATGCCTGCTTTTTTTAGAAGAATTTTTGCAGAAGGGGCTTTTGGACAAAGCTTTTTGCCTAATTTTGTAAAAGCGAAAAAAAAGGGAGCTTTTTGCGTTAGTGTAATGATGCAATTTAGCCTTATAGTTTTTTTATTTTGTCTTTTGGTAAGTTTTTTCTCTTCTTTTTTTACCAAGCTTTTTGCTTTTGGATTTAACGCAGATACTATAGCTTTAGCAGCTCCTTTGGTAGCGATTAATTTTTGGTATTTGTTTTTTATTTTTTTAGTTACTTTTTTAGGAGTTATTTTAAATTATAGACAAAAATTTTTCATTACCTCTTTTTCTGCAGCATTATTTAACTTAAGTATTGTTATAGCTGCCTTTTTTGTGGATAAAAATGCACCGCAAAATACACTTTATTATTTTTCTTATGCAACGGTTTTAAGTGGGGTGGCACAGCTTATTTTACATTTGCTTGTTTTAAAAAACAATCCTGTAATCCGTGCTATGGCTTTAAGTATAAAATTTAAAAAAGCCAAGGCGAAATTACAAGGTTTTTATGGCAATTTTTTTCATGGAGTTTTAGGTTCTTCTGCGACTCAATTTAGCTCATTGCTTGATACAACTATAGCTAGTTTTTTAATGAGCGGGAGTATTTCTTATCTTTATTATGCAAATCGTGTCTTCCAACTCCCCCTTGCACTTTTTGCTATCGCTCTAACTCAAGTTTCTTTTCCAAAAATTTTAAAACATTTAAAAAGTGGTCAAGAAAATTTAGCCTTAAAATTTATGCAAAGAGCATTAGCGCTTTTAAGCATTTTGCTTATTGCTTCTAGTATTGTAGGTTCTGTGTTTGCTTTGGAAATTTCAAAACTTTTATTTGAAAGAGGAAATTTCACTCACGAAGATAGTGTGATTACGGCTTATGTTTTGATTGCTTATCTTATAGGGCTTTTACCTTTTGGTTTGCAAAAGCTTTTTTCTTTGTGGCTTTATGCAAAATTTAAACAAAAAACAGCAGCTTGGATCGCGGTAAAATCTTTAATTATCAGTGCTTTATGTTCTATGGCTTTTATATTTTTGATTAAAGATGAAAGTTTAAAGGTTATTGCAGTAGCACTTTCAAGCTCTATTAGTGCTTTTTATTTGCTTGGAGCTAATATCAAAGAATTTGGTTTTAAGAAATTTTTTGCTTTAATATCTATTAAAATTTGCTTATTGGTTATAGTTGCTTTGATTGTTTTTACGATCTTACTTATTTTGATTAAACCTTATATTTTAAGTTTTTTTATAGGAATTTTTACAAGTTTTAAAGGAGTTTTTTAATGAGATTATTAGATAGTGTAACAAAAGAGAAAATAAAACTTGATAAAAAAGATATTAGTATTTATTTATGCGGACCTACGGTTTATGATGATGCACATTTAGGACATGCAAGAAGTAGTGTTTGTTTTGATCTTTTGCGTAGGGTTTTACTTGCTCAAGGCAATAGGGTAAAATTTGCTAGAAATTATACAGATATTGATGATAAGATTTTGAAAAAAATGGCTCAAAGTGGTCAAACTTTAGAGGAAATTACGGAATTTTATATCAAAAGTTATGAAGAGGATATGAGGGTTTTAAATGTATTAGATCCTGATTTTAAACCTCGTGCAACGCATTATATAACAGCTATGCTTGATTTGATTAAAAAGCTTGCTAAGGATGGGTTTGTTTATACTCTAGAAGATGGAATTTATTTTGATACAAGTAAAGATGAAAAATATTTAAGCCTATCAAATCGCAATTTAGAAGAAAATATCTCTCGTCTAAGTAATGAAGTGCAAAAAAGAAATGAAAGCGATTTTGTGCTTTGGAAATTTGATGAAAATTTTTACGAAAGTGAATTTGGCAAAGGGCGTCCAGGTTGGCATACTGAATGTGTTGCTATGATTGATTCTATTTTTGAAAATACTCTTGATATACATGCTGGAGGGATAGATTTGCTTTTTCCTCATCATGAAAATGAAGCTGCGCAATGTCGTTGTGGATGTAAGAGAAAATTAGCAAATATTTGGCTTCATAATGGTTTTGTAAAAATCGATGGCGAAAAAATGAGTAAAAGTTTAAATAATAGTTTTTTCATAAAAGATGCTTTAAAAGAATTTATGGGCGAGGCTTTAAGATTTTATCTTTCGAGTTCTCATTATAGATCTCATTTTAATTATTCTTTATCGGATTTGGAAAATGCTAAAAAACGTTTAGATAAATTTTATCGCCTTAAAAAAAGATTAGATTTAGGTGAAATTTCTGATTTTGATGTTTTAAATGATATTGAAATAAAAAGCGAAATTGCTAAGCAAATTTTAGAGATTTTAAATGATGATTTAAATATTTCTAAAGCCTTAGCTCTTTTGGATGATTTTATCAGTAGTGCAAATTTAGAGTTGGATAAAGAAAACAAAAATAAAATTTTAAAACAAAATATTAAAGAAGCTTTAAGCGAGCTAGCTAAAATTTTTGGCTTTGGTTTTATGGATACAACTTTATATTTTCAATGGGGTGTAAGCAAAGAAGAACGAGAAGAAATTGAAAAGTTAATTTTAGAAAGAACTGAGGCTAAGAAAAACAAAGATTTTAACACAGCTGATGCAATAAGAGAGCAATTAAATAGTAAAAAAATCACTCTTTTAGATACTCCAAATGGAACAATTTGGGAGAAAATAAATGCATAATGAGATGAATTTAAAAGAGGTTTTAATACGCTTTAAGCCCTTTTATAAAAGATATTGGAAGCAATTTGCTATAGCTATTTTTGGTATGATTTTAGCAAGCGGAGGAACTGCTGGAAGTTTTTATGCTTTAGAGCCTATTTTAAATTATATTTTCGTTGAAAAAAATGAAGCTTTACTTTATACAGTGCCTTTTTTGCTAGTATTGATGTATTTTTTTAAAAATCTTGGAACTTATTTGCAAAGTTTTTATGTTTCCTTTATAGGAACAGATATGTTAAGAGTATTGCGTGCTAGGGTTTTAAAAAATGTTTTACGCTTGGATATGGATTTTTTTAAACGCTATAGAAGCGGAGAGCTTGTAAGTCGTTGTACTAATGATATTAATGGGCTTCAAAGCATAGTATCAAACATTATTCCTGATTTTTTTAGAGAGCTTTTAACTGCTATAGGACTGCTTGCGGTAGTCTTGTATCAAAGTCCTACTTTGGCTTTTTTTGCTTTAGTGATTTTGCCTTTAGCTATTTTCCCTTTGGTGTGGTTTGCTAAAAAACTTAAAAAATATGCAAGAAATATACAAGAGACAAATTCGGATTTACTTTCTTATTTGGGTGAAATTTTTTCAAATATTGAATTGATCAAAGCTAATGATAATGAAAAAAAAGAAAGTGATAAATTTGCCAAGCATAATGATACTTTATGTAAATTAAACCTAAAGTCCGCACGTATTGATGCACTTACAAGTCCTTTAATGGATATGATGGGTTCTGTTGGGGTTGCTGCGGTGATTATTGTAGGGGGTAGAGAGGTTATCAATGGTTCTATGAGTGTGGGAAGTTTTATCAGTTTTGTTTCAGCACTTTTTGCCATATATACTCCTTTAAAGCGTCTTTCGTCTTTATATGGAAAACTTCAAGGTGCTGTTGCGGCAAGTGAAAGAACTTTTTATTTATTGGATTTAGAACCTCAAATTAAAGGTGGAAGCAAAGAATTAAAAAACATTAAAAAAATTAGCTTTGAAAATGTTGAATTTGCTTATGAAAACCCGCATAAAAGTGTTTTAAAAGGCATAAATTTTGATTTTGTTAAAGGGCAAATGCTTGCTCTTGTAGGGACAAGTGGGGGTGGTAAATCTTCTATTATTAATCTTTTGATGTATTTTTATGAAAAGCAAAAAGGTAAAATTTTACTCAATCAAGAAGATATTAGCACTTTTACCATAGAAAGCTTACATGCTAAAATAGGACTTGTAACGCAAAATATTTATCTTTTTAATGATAGCTTTGCTGCAAATATTGCTTATAGTGAAGAGTTAGAAGAAGAAAAAGTCATCCAAGCTTTAAAATTGGCCAATGCTTATGAATTTGTTAAAGAAATGGGCGGGATTTGGGCTGAAGTGAAAGAACATGGTAAGAACTTAAGTGGAGGGCAAAAACAAAGAATAGCAATTGCTAGGGCTTTATATAAAAATCCTGATGTGCTTATTTTTGATGAAGCAACTTCAGCTTTGGATAATGAAAGCGAAAAAGCAATAGTTAAAACTATAGAAAATTTAAAACAAGATAGATTGATTTTAGTGGTTGCGCATCGTTTAAGCACTATAGAAAATGCAGATAAAATAGTAGTATTGGATAAGGGCAAGGTATTGGCAATAGGTAAAGATGAAGAGCTTTTACAAACTTGTTCTTTATATCAAAAATTTAAAAGCAAAGAAAAAACAAAGCCTAACTTTAGTTAATTTTAGTTAGAATTTCAAAAAGGATTAAAAAATGGCTTATAAAATGATAAAACCTTTACTTTTTAAGTTAAACCCTGAGCATGCACATGCTTTGGTTGAATATAGCTTAAGGGCTTTAAGCGCTAGTTTTCCAGGAGCTTTAAGTTTTTTAGCGCATAAATATATAGTTGATGATGAGAGTTTAAGGCAAAATTTACTCGGACTTGATTTTAATAATCCTGTGGGTTTGGCAGGGGGCTTTGATAAAAATGCCACTATGATAAGACCTTTGAGTGCTTTGGGATTTGGCTTTTTGGAAGTGGGAACTTTTACTCCAAAACCTCAAGAAGGCAATGAAAAGCCACGCCTATTTAGACTTGTAAAACAAGAAAGCATACAAAATGCTATGGGTTTTAACAACGAAGGTGCTGAAAAGATTGCTTTAAGGCTTGTAAAAACTTATCCTTTTGTTTTGCCTTTAGGGGTAAATATAGGGAAAAATAAAATCACTCCAAATGACAAAGCCTTGGAGGATTATTTTACTTTGTTTAGAGATTTGAAGGATTTGTGTGATTATTTTATCGTTAATATCTCATCTCCTAATACTAAAAATTTAAGAGAGTTGCAAAATGATGATTTTTTAAATACCTTGCTTGAAGAAGCCAAAAAAATCACTTCTAAGCCTATTTTGATAAAAATTGCTCCTGATATGAAAATAGATGATGCTTTAAATTTATGTGAAAATGCCATTAAAAAAGGTGCAGATGGGTTTATATTAGCCAATACTAGTGTTGATTATAGCTTGCTAGATAATAATCGTACTTTTGGTGGTATTAGCGGAAGGCTGATTACGGAAAAAAGTGGTATTTTTTTCAAAGAAGTAGCTAAAATTCTTTTTGGTAAAACCTTGCTTATTGCAAGTGGAGGGATTGATAGTGCTGATATTGCTTATGAGCGTATTAAAAATGGGGCTAATTTGGTGCAAGTTTATACAGCTTTGATTTTTAAAGGCCCTTCTTTGGTAAAAAATATCAATCAAAATCTTATAGAGCTTTTAAGAAAAGATGGTTTTTTACACATTAGCGAAGCTGTTGGGGTAAATTTAAAATGATTGCTTATGAAAAAATTCAATTAAAAAACAAGCTTGAAGTTTATGCTTTGCCTGTAAATAAAAATAGCGATGTGATTAGCGTTGATATTTTTTATAAAGTGGGTTCAAGAAATGAGATTATGGGAAAAAGCGGCATAGCTCATATGCTAGAACATTTAAATTTTAAAAGTACTAAAAATTTAAAAGCTGGCGAATTTGATGAGATTGTTAAGGGTTTTGGTGGTGTGGATAATGCAAGCACAGGTTTTGACTATACTCATTATTATATTAAATGTGCGAAGAAAAATTTAGATAAAGCTTTGGAACTTTTTGCAGAACTTATGGCGAATTTAAATTTAAAAGATGAAGAATTTCAGCCTGAAAGAGCAGTGGTTTTAGAAGAGCGTAGATGGAGAACAGATAATAATCCTTTGGGATATCTTTATTTTAGACTTTTTAATCACGCATTTATGTATCATCCTTATCATTGGACTCCTATAGGTTTTTTTAAGGATATAGAAAATTGGAGCATTGAAGATATTAAAGAATTTCACAGTATTTACTATCAACCTAAAAATGCGATTTTACTTGTAAGTGGCGATATGGAAAGTAAAGAAGTTTTTGAGCTTTCAAAAAAACATTTTGAAAAGATTAAAAATACTAAGACTATACCTAAAATTCACACAAAAGAGCCTAAGCAAGATGGAGCAAAAAGAATATATTTGCATAAAAACTCAGATACTGAACTATTAGCCCTTGCTTATAAAATTCCAAATTTCAAGCACAAAGATATACCTGCTTTAAATGCTTTGTCCGAGCTTTTAGGAAGTGGAAAAAGTTCTTTAATGAGTGAAATTTTGATTGATAAATTAAATTTAATCAATGATTATTATGCTTATGCTAATGATTGTATAGATGAAAATTTATTTATTTTTATTTGTAATTGTAATCCTAATGTTAATGCAGAAAAAGTAGAAAAAGAGCTTTTAAAAATCATTGATAAACTTAAAATGGGTAAAATTTCTCAAAAAGATTTGCAAAGAGTGAAAAATAATGTCAAAAGCGATTTTATTTTCTCACTTAACAATGCTAGTGCAGTGGCAAATATTTATGGTTCATATCTAGCAAGAGGAGATATCAATCCTTTGTTAAATTATGAGAAAGATATACAAAATTTGGAATTAAAAGATTTGATTTCTTGTGCTAAAAAATATTTTATTCAAGAAAATTCAACTACGGTAATTCTAAGAAAGGATTCAAATGGATAAAAATATTATCATTGGGGCGATGACGGCTCTTATTACACCGTTTGAAAATGGAAAAGTTGATGAGCAAAGTTATGCAAGATTGATTAAAAGACAAATAGAAAATGGCATCGATGCAGTAGTTCCAGTAGGAACAACAGGAGAAAGTGCAACTTTAACCCATGAAGAACATAGAACTTGCATAGAAATAGCCGTTGAGACTTGCAAAGGAACTAAAGTTAAGGTTTTAGCAGGTGCGGGAAGTAATGCAACTCATGAGGCAGTGGATTTAGCTAAATTTGCTAAAGAGCATGGTGCTGATGGGATTTTAAGTGTGGCGCCGTATTATAATAAACCTACGCAACAAGGACTTTATGAGCATTATAAGGCTATTGCACAAAGTGTAGATATTCCTGTGCTTTTATATAATGTTCCAGGAAGAACAGGTTGTGAAATTTCAACGGATACTATTATCAAGCTTTTTAGAGATTGTGAAAATATTTATGGAGTAAAAGAAGCGAGTGGAAATATCGATAAGTGCGTGGATTTACTTGCACATGAACCTAGAATGATGCTTATTTCAGGGGAAGATGCGATCAATTATCCTATACTTTCAAATGGTGGAAAGGGAGTGATTTCAGTAACTTCAAATTTATTGCCCGATATGATTAGTGCTTTAACTCATTTTGCTTTAGATGAAAATTATAAAGAAGCTAAAAAAATCAATGATGAGCTTTATAATATCAATAAAATTTTATTTTGCGAAAGTAATCCTATTCCTATTAAAACGGCTATGTATATAGCTGGATTGATAGAAAGTTTGGAGTTTAGACTTCCTCTTTGTCCTCCAAGTAAGGAAAATTTTGCTAAAATTGAAGAAGTGATGAAAAAATATAAGATCAAAGGATTTTAATGAATACAGAATTTCAAGGAAAAACTTTAGTAATCAGCGGTGGAACTCGCGGGATAGGCAAAGCTATAGTTTATGAATTTGCTAAAGTGGGTGCAAATATAGCTTTTACTTATAATTCTAATGCGCAAATTGCTGATGAAATGGTGCAAGATTTGGAGAAAAATTATAAAATCAAAGCTAGAGCTTATGAATTTAATATCTTAGAACCTGAAACCTATAAAGAACTTTTTGAAAAAATTGATGTGGATTTTGATAGAGTGGATTATTTCATCTCAAATGCTATCATTTCAGGACGTGCGGTTGTAGGTGGTTATACTAAATTTATGAAGTTAAAACCAAAGGGAATTAATAACATTTTTACCGCCACAGTAAATGCTTTTGTGGTAGGAGCTCAAGAAGCAGCTAAAAGGATGGAAAAAGTAGGGGGTGGAAGCATTATTTCTATCTCATCTACGGGAAATTTAGTGTATATAGAAAATTATTCAGGCCATGGTACAGCAAAAGCCGCTGTAGAAGCTATGGCAAGATATGCGGCTACTGAACTTGGAGAAAAAAATATCCGTGTAAATGTCGTAAGTGGTGGGCCTATTGAAACTGATGCTTTAAGAGCTTTTACAAATTATGAAGAAGTAAAACAGGCTACTATAAATTTAAGCCCTTTAAATCGCATGGGACAGCCTGAAGATTTGGCTGGAGCATGTCTTTTTCTTTGTTCAAGTAAGGCAAGTTGGGTAACAGGACATACTTTCATCGTTGATGGTGGTACAACTTTTAAATAAAAATTAAGAAAAATCAATGGATTTTTCTTAAAAATATTTTTCAATCAAGTTTTAATTTCCATCCTAAAAAAACACTTAATAATGCAAGTAAAAAAATAAAATTTAAAATCCAATTGCCAAAACCTACAAAACCTATAGATAATACGCTGTAAAAAAATCCTCCCACAGCTGAATAAATACAAATCGTACTTAAAGATCCATTTTCTGCCATTTTTTTACATGGGCAGATTTTATAAAATTTTTTATCGTTAAATTGATTTTTCTTTTTATTTCCCAAAAATAAACCAAAAAGGGCAAAAAGATTTAAAAAAATAAAAGCATATAATAAAATTTGATCTAATTCCATTTTAATATACCTTAAAAGTATCTAAGCCAAGAGGGTAAATGGACTTGCTCTTCCTTTAAAGTAGTCTCTTGTCCATGTCCTGGCAAAAGTTTAAAATCTTCTTTGTAAGTCATAACTTTTTCTAAGCTTTGTTTCATTAAATTTGCATCCGAATAAGGAAAATCCCATCTTCCTATGCTTCTATAAAATAAAAAATCTCCACTAAACATGATATTTTTACCTACAATTTCTATCATAGTGCAACCTGGTGTATGTCCTGGTAAAAAGTGAAATTTAAAATCAATTCCGCAAATATTTAAAATATCTTCATTATCTACTAAAAAATCCGCATCGCTAGAATCATAGCCTTGATTGAAATTATCATGCAGCATAAAAGCATCATTTTTATGAATATAAATAGGGATATTGTATTCTTTTTTAACCTTGGCATTATCCCAAATATGATCATAATGCCCGTGAGTATTTAAGATCGCTAAAGGATTTTTAACATGTTGTTTGATAAATAAAAGCGCATCAGTTCCTGGATCAATGATAAATTCACCCTTTGGGGTAAATAAAATATAGCAATTAGTTTCATAAACTCCACAAGCTTGTTTGATAATTTGCATTTTTTACCTCTTTAATAAAAAATTTGCCTTAAATAAATATAATTATACATTAAATTTTTTAAAAGGCAAGCTTTATGGATTGGCAAAAGATAACAGAAAAAATGTGTGATTTTATACAAGAAAAAGTGAAAAATTCTCAAAGTCAAGGTGTGGTTTTGGGGCTTAGTGGCGGGATTGATTCTGCTTTAGTAGCAACACTTTGCAAAAGAGCTTTAAAAGAGAATGTTTTTGCTCTTTTAATGCCAACTCAAATTTCAAATAAAGCCAATCTCGAAGATGCTTTAAGGCTTTGCGTGGATTTAAATCTTGAATACAAAATCATAGAAATTCAAAGCATTTTAGATGCTTTTATAAAACAAAGTGAAAATACCACTCTAGTATCTTTGGGAAATTTTGCAGCGCGTATTAGAATGAGTTTGCTTTATGATTATTCTGCCTTGAAAAATTCTTTAGTCGTAGGTACTTCTAATAAAAGTGAATTGCTTTTAGGTTATGGTACGATTTATGGGGATTTAGCTTGTGCTTTTAACCCTATAGGATCGCTTTATAAAAGTGAAATTTATGCCTTAGCAAAATACCTTAATTTGCATGAAAATTTCATCAAAAAAGCTCCAAGTGCGGATCTTTGGGAAAATCAAAGTGATGAGGCGGATTTAGGTTTTTCTTATGCAAAAATCGATGAAGGTTTAAAAGCCTTAGAAACTAATGATGAAAAACTTTTAAGAACGCTTGATCCTTCTTTGATTGCTATGCTAAAAAATCGCATGCAAAAAAATGCTTTTAAGGGAAAAATGCCTGAAATTTTGGAAATTTAAACAATGAGTGAAGAAAAAAATTATGAACTTTGGCTTGATAATTATTTTTTTAAGCCTAATTTTTGGCAAAAATGCCTTGCTTTTATACTTTTTCCTTTAAGTGTGTTTTATGCTTTTTTTGCGATTTTAAATACTTTTTTTCGTAAAAAAATAGTTTTTAAAAAACCTGTTATTAGTGTCGGTAATTTAAGTTTTGGAGGTAATGGAAAAACCCCGCTTTGTAAAGCTATAGCAAGGGAATTTGATGGTGTTTTTATAGTGCTTAGGGGCTATAAAAGAAAATCTAAAGGTTTGTTTGTTGTTAAAAATCAAAATGAAATTTTATGCACCTTAGCACAAAGTGGCGATGAAGCTATGGAGTATGCTTTTGAAGAAAATATCAAAGGTGTGATTGTAAGTGAAGATAGGGTAAAAGGTATTGAAAAAGCTTTTGAGTTGGGAGCTAAAATCGTTGTACTTGATGATGCTTTTTCTAAATTTCATATTAAAAAATTTGATATTTTACTTGAAAGTAAAATCAAACCTTATTTTAATTTTACTTTGCCAAGTGGAGCTTATCGTTTGCCAAAATTTTATGAAAAAAGGGCTGATTTTATTGCATTAGAAGGCAGGGATTTTGTGCGTTATTCTTTTGTAAAAGAAAATCCAAAGGCTGTTTTGGTAACTGCTATTGCTAAACCTTTTAGATTGCATGAGCATTTTATCAAAGCAAGGGCTTGTTATTTTTTTAAAGATCATTATGAATTTAAAAAAGAAGAATTAGAAAATTTGCTAAAAAAACATAATTGCGATACACTAATGCTTACTTTTAAGGATTTTGTTAAAGTTAAAGATTTTGGTTTTAAATGTCAAATTATAGAATTAAATATAGAATTAAAAGATTCATTAAGAGAAAAAATAAAAACTTATATCAAGGAGTTTGAATAGTGAAATTGGTCGAGAGCAGAAATGTAAATAATGTATCAAGTTTTAAGGAAGCTTTGATTAACCCAAACGCCCCAGAAGGAGGGCTTTACTCACCTTTAAATTTGCCTATTTTTGAAGGAGAAAAATATGCCAATTTGTCTTATAAAGATTTTGCTTTAAAGCTTATAGAAAGTTTTGGTTTTGGTGAAGAAGAGCTTTTCAAAAAGGCTTTGAAAAGTTACGAAAGCTTTGATGATAAAAATACACCTATTTCTTTGCAAAAAATCTCTGAAAAAACCTATATTAACGAGCTTTGGCATGGGCCTACAAGAGCTTTTAAAGATATGGCTTTACAGCCTTTTGGTGTGCTTTTAAGCGAATTTTCAAAGGATAAAAATATTTTAATTATCTGTGCTACAAGTGGCGATACAGGGCCTGCAACCCTAAAAAGTTTTGAAAATGCAAAAAATGTTAAAGTAGCTTGTATGTATCCAAAAGGTGGCACAAGTGGAGTTCAAGAGTTGCAAATGCGAGCTTTAGATAAGGATAATTTGAAAGTTTTTGCTATAGATGAGGATTTTGACGCAGCGCAACGCACTTTAAAAGAATTGCTTTTTTCAAAAGATTTTCAAAATGAAATTAAAGCTTTAAATTATGAGCTTTGTGCAGCAAATTCTGTAAATTTTGGACGTATTTTATTTCAGATTATTTATCATTATTATGCGAGTTTAAAACTTTTTAATGAGTTTTTAGAAGAAGTGCAAATTATCGTTCCAAGTGGAAATTTTGGCAATGCTTTAGGAGCTTTTTATGCTAAAAAAATGGGAGCTAAAATTTCAAAAATCAAAATTGCTTCAAATGCGAATAATATTTTGAGCGAATTTTTTAATCAGGGCATTTATGATTTGCGTGAAAAAAGTCTTAAGAAGACTATTTC
This sequence comes from Campylobacter sp. BCW_6467, assembly GCF_001762855.1. Taxonomy (NCBI): domain Bacteria; kingdom Pseudomonadati; phylum Campylobacterota; class Epsilonproteobacteria; order Campylobacterales; family Campylobacteraceae; genus Campylobacter; species Campylobacter sp. BCW_6467. The sequence continues at coordinate 19,153 of NZ_MJXP01000002.1, forward strand.
TCCAGCTATGGATATACTTATTTCATCTAATATCGAAAGACTTTTGTTTGCGAAATTTAAAGATAAAAGAACTAAAGAACTGATGAATTTGTTAAAAAATGAGAGATATTTTAAACTTGAAAAAGAAGAATTACAAAGTTTGCAAGAAGATTTTGAGGCGGATTTTTGCACCGATGAAGAATGTATGCAATTTATCAAACAAAGCAAGATTTTAATCGATCCGCATACCGCAACTTGTTTTAAAATGCTTGATCCTTTAAAACCTAGCATTATCACTTCTACAGCAGAATGGACAAAATTTACTCCAAGTATGATAAAAGCTTTATATGATAGGGATTCTAAGAATGAAAAAGAAGATTTAAAATTTATAGCTAAAGAGTTTAATGTCCAAGTTAAAGATGAAATTTTGGCTTTATTTGATTTGAAAAATAGCGATGAGAAGGTATTTGAAGCCAGAAATATAAAAAAAGAAATTTTAGATTGGATGCAAAAATGATTATTATCCCTGCAAGATTAAAATCAAGTCGTTTTCATGAGAAAATTTTATGTGATATAGGTGGAGTGCCTATGTTTGTGGCTACTGCAAGAAGGGTAAGTAATGTAGATGAAGTTTGTATAGCTTTAGACGATGAAAAGGTTTTAAGTATCGCTAAAGAATATGGTTTAAATGCGGTTTTAACAAGCAAAGATCATGAAAGTGGTACGGATAGGATTAATGAAGCTTGTAAGAAACTAGCTTTAAAAGATGATGAGATTATTATCAATGTCCAAGCTGATGAGCCTTTTATAGAATGTGAAAATTTATTAAAATTTAAAGAATTTGCAAGTTCTTGCTTGGATAAAAAAGCTTTTATGGCGAGTTGTTATAAAAAAATCACTCAAGAAGAAGCTATGGATCCTAATCTGGTTAAAGTGCTTTGCGATAAAGAAGGGTATGCTTTGTATTTTTCAAGAGCTAAAATTCCTTATGAAAGAGAAAATTACGAGGAAAGTTTTAAAGGGCATTTAGGCATTTACGCTTATAGTGTCAAAGCTTTAAGAGAGTTTTGTTCTTTATCGAGTTCTGCACTTGAAAGAGCGGAAAAGTTAGAGCAATTAAGAGCTATAGAAAATGGTAAAAAAATCAAAATGCTTGAAATTTCAACAACAAGCATGGGGATTGATACTAAAGAAGACTATGAAAGGGCTTTAAAAATTTATTTAGAAAAATAACTCCACCCTAAAACGGAACAGATTTTGCTTATATTATTTTAATATATTTAGATTGAAGGCAGAAAAATCTAAATCAAGGAATTAATATGAGTATCTTTAGCATCAATGATAACTC
>NZ_MJXP01000003.1:0-218 GCF_001762855.1 Campylobacter sp. BCW_6467
ATGATAAACAAAGAGATAAATATATATCTTTTATCACTAATGCTAAAGCAGAGCTTATAGAATGGAAAAGTATTGAGTTTGATGGGGATGAAGAATTTGAAGGAGAAATATATAATGATGAAGATATAGCCCTTTATGCTCTTATCAATCGTGCCAGAATGATTAAGCAAAATAGAATTAGCTTTGTGTAAATGTTTCAAGGTTAGGTTTTATCAAAC
>NZ_MJXP01000004.1:0-1472 GCF_001762855.1 Campylobacter sp. BCW_6467
AGATGAAACATTAAGACAAGAATATCTTAAAAACAAAGAATTTAAATTAATTAAAAGTATTAAGTAGATTGGTTATAATAAAACAATTTATCTATATTAGGAGTAAATTTGCAAATTCCTATTTATTCTAAACTCAAAGAAAAACTAGAAAGCAAAGGAATAGACAATATATCAAGTGGGCAAATTGCTTGGTTTGTATGTAGTGTAGGGATTTTTATCATTCCTATGGTATATTTTTATATCAGTAATAATTATGATCAATTCACTATTTTATTTATTATGTTATTTATTTTTATATTGAATATGCTTTATATTAAAAATTTTTTTGCATTATTGTTGCTTGTGATATTAATATTTATATATATGAAATATCATGAGTTTATCTATAATTTTAAAATTTTATTTTTTATTTTTGCACCTATAATTTTTATCTTTTTAAGAGCTTGGAGAATTTTAATAACTTTTTTATGTGGATATATTTTTTTAGTGGCTATGGTATATATATTTGAGTTATTAGGAGGATTTTATAAATGAAATATTATGTTACGATTTATATTGATCCATTGGTAGAATGTTTTTTGGATTTTAAAAATCAGTGTTACTGGCAAAGAGAAGATTTCACCCATGCTTTCTTAGGACTTACCAAAGGCAAAAGTCCTGATGAGCTTGATAAAGCAGATGAAACATTAAGACAAGAATATCTTAAAAACAAAGAATGGGATAAGATAGATCAAAAATGGTATGAAGCTAAAGAGCCTAATGAATTCAATGATGGTTTTTGGGGTTCTACAAGACAGATGGAAACTTATAAACCAAAGATATATATTATACCACAAATAACCTTTGCTGATATTCTACAATCCCCAAAAACCGAACAATACTATATTTACAATCAAGATTATCAAGATTATCAAAAATTCACTCCTTATGGTTTGGATTTTAAACTTTATAGTAAGGATTTTATCACTAAACTTGATTTTAAAGATAAAGCTTATAATGTACTTTATAATACAAGAGTTTAAATGGGAGAAGATATTACATTTTCTATTTTTGTAGGTTCATTGCTATCCATTGCTGTTATCACAAAATTTTATCTTATAGCTTTATCTGTGCTTATTGCCTTTTCTATTTTAAATTATTGGATGAGAATTAACATAAAAGAATTTGTAAAATCTTATTTTTTAATATCTTTTATTATCTTTTTTATGGCTATTGTTATCATATTTTATCTTACTTATGATCTTGAAACTTCTAGAGGGCTTGTATTGCTTGATCCTCCAGAAATTGAAAAATTATCACCACAAGAGTATAAAGCACATAATTATTTTGATTTTTTAGGCGGTATAACTTTTATTTTTTTTATAATCACATTTTTTATACTTCCTTGTTTATTGCAAGCTTATTTATTTAAATGTTATAGCACAGGAGAAAAACACAAAAAATTAAGTTGGTTTATAGGGTTTGTGTGTAAT
>NZ_MJXP01000005.1:0-778 GCF_001762855.1 Campylobacter sp. BCW_6467
AGATGAAACATTAAGACAAGAATATCTTAAAAACAAAGAATTTAAATTAATTAAAAGTATTAAGTAGATTGGTTATAATAAAACAATTTATCTATATTAGGAGTAAATTTGCAAATTCCTATTTATTCTAAACTCAAAGAAAAACTAGAAAGCAAAGGAATAGACAATATATCAAGTGGACAAATTGCTTGGTGTTTAGGGAGTGGCTATATTGCTTTAATATGTGCTGTATTTGTTGTTATATATAAACTCAAGAATTTGGAATTTGAGCTTTATATTGTTTTTTTCTTTCCTATCTTGCTATTTTATATTGCTATATTTTGGTTTATTTTTTTAAGTTTTTATAAAAACTTCTTTTTTATTCATCTTTTTTGCTATTGTTTTATGTATATCTTTAATATAATTTTTAATGATTTTTATTTAAATCTTGCAATAATAAATATTTTATTAATGATAATATGGTTTTTTTTGTTAAATTGCATTTAAAATTTAAATTTTTATTTTTAATGATGTATTTTTGTTTTGAAATTGCAATATTTATAGGAATAATACCTTATGGACTTTTAGAAGGAACTATTTCGAAATGAAAGAAATAATAAAATATTATGTAACAATTTATGTAGATGAGTTATTAGAAGATGAAATGTTAAAGCATGTTGATTTTTCTTTGCTATTTGAAGCAAAATTTTCTCAAATTTCTAAGCAAATCGACCTCCACCCACGCTTTCTTAGGACTTACCAAAGACAAAAGTCCTGATGAGCTTGATAAAGCAGATGA
>NZ_MJXP01000006.1:0-73243 GCF_001762855.1 Campylobacter sp. BCW_6467
GTTTACTCTCCTAGCTTGTTAAAATTTCATCCTGATAATTTTAAAATTATTAGGATGGATGTTTTTATTGTATTTATTTTTTTATTTTTGTTTTATTATTTAATTTTATAAAAATATAATTATCTTTTTATGCAACTTATAAGATAATATTAGATTTTAATGTAACTATCAAGGAAAAATATGTTTGATAAAATTCATTATTATTATTTTAATGCTAATTATGAAAAATGTTTAAACTTGAGTGAGCAATTTTTAAAAGAAAGTCCAAAATTTGCTTTAGAATTTGCTACGCTTTCTTCTTATAAACTTTCTCTTTTTCAAAAAGCTTTATATTATGCTCAAGAGCTTTTTTCTTTAAATCCTACAAGTTTTAATGGTCTTATGCTTGCTAAAAGCTATATTGAAAATTTAAGACTTGATGAAGCCTTGAATTTATTACAAACACTTTTAACTCGCAAAGATGATTTAGAAGATGAACTTAAGTTAGAATTGGCTTTTATTTATAAACTGAGTAATAAACTAGAAGAATCTGAACAAATTTTCAAAGAATTACTTTCTAAAGATATGTATAATCTTAATCTATGGAAAAATTATGCAGAAATTTATTTTAAACATGATTTTACGAAGGCATTAAATGCACATGAGCACTTGTGTCATTTTATGCAAGATTTGATTGATAAACTACAAAAAGGAATCATTGCTGAACAAACCAATCTTAATTTAGTCAAACTCGAAGATAGGCTTCACAGTAAAACCAAAGAAAATCTTACCATTTCTAAAATAGAAGATTTTTTAACTCATCAAATTTTACCCCAAAAAGCATACTTGCTTTTTAAGCTTTTTAGAATATCTGATTCTTTAGAACTTTTTCAATCACTACAAGAAGCCAATCAACACCATGCACAGTTTTGGCAAAACTATGCTAAGGTATTAGAATTTAACTCAAACTATCAAGAAGCTTATCATGCTTATAAAAAATGTCTTAGCTTGGATTCTCATGCAACCTATCAATTTGATTTGGCTTATCTTTTGATGCGTATGGGAGTGGATGATAATTTTGAAGAGGGCAAGAAATATTATGAAAGCAGATTATTTTATGCTCATAATGAAACTTTTTCTACTTATCATTATAATGAAAGCCTAAAAGCTTTTAATAAATTTGGCGTTGATGCTTTTAAAAATAAAGAAGTTTTAGTATTTTGCGAGCAAGGCTTTGGCGATACTATAATGTATGCAAGATGCTTAGAAAAACTTTGCAAAATCGCTTCAAAGGTTTTATTTGCTCCTCAAAGTGCCATGTATGAAATGTTTAAAAATCAAATCAAATTTTTAAATCAAAATGATGATATTTTTAAAAATGTAAAGGTTTTAAAAAATCTACCTACAAATTTTGATTATGCTATTCCTATTTGTTCTTTGCCTTTTTTTATTGATATTAAGCTTGATGAGATTTTACGATTAAAAACACCTATATTGCCACAGAAAAAACCGCATAATCAAAGAAAAAAACTTGGTATTTTTTATGCTACTCCTAATGCTGAAAATTCTGATTTATTAAGAAATGTAAAATTTGAATTTTTATTTGATGTATTAAAAGACTTAGATTATGAAATCATTTCTTTTCAAATGCAATTAAAAGAAGAATTACCTAAGGTAATAGAAGATAGAAGCAAGCTTATAAAAAATTGGAATGATACTCTAAATTATTTATATGATATTGACTGTATGCTTAGTATTGATAGTGCTATAGCGCATTTAAGTTTAGCTATGGATATTCCTACTATAGTTCTTTTACATCCTAGGTTTGATTGGCGTTGGGGAAAATTTGAAAATCCTAAAAGTTATTTTTGGCCAAAAGCAAAATGTTTTATCATAAAAGAACAAGAAGAAACAAAAAGGAATTTGCAAAAACTGATTAAAGATATTTTAAATTAAAGCTTAGTTTAAGAGCTTTAGGTGGAAAATTTGGTTTTTGATAACATCAGCTAGCATTTTTGGCATTTGGTTTATAATATCTTGATAATTTTGCTTTGCATCTTGACCTTTTAATGTCAAATTTAATTTTGCATTTTTTGCTGCAAGAATTTTTCCATTACTTGTAGAAATGATTTTAAAATTAATACTAGCCACACCTTCCTTACTCGTTGTGATAAAATAATTTGTAATATTTACATAAAAATCTTGCAAATTTACCACCACAACATAATCTGTAAATTTAGCATACATTTTAGCCTTGTCTTTTTCTTGTGTTAAAAAAGGACTTACATTTATAAGTTTTGCATCTTTAGGACTAAAATGTGACAAAGTTTTAGAACTTTGATAAATACCATTTGCAGCAGAATTAACCCAATTAAGCTTTAAACTTTGAATCAAATTTTTAGCAAATAATGTAGAAAACTCCTTATCACTCACCCTGAAACCATCTAAAAAATAACCGAAATTTTTCCTAAAAGTTAATACAATAGCAAAATCAATATCTTTATCTTTGGTGATTTGTGATTTTTTTTCAATCAAAGTAGAACTATCAAACAATGCTTTTTGTTGATTTAGATTTGGATTTGTAACATTTTGATTTAGATCTATTAGCTCAAAACTATCTGCGTTTTTTTCAATTTTAATAACTTTTTTCTGAGAAAAATTATTTGCCAAAAGATTAGAACTTAAAACTAAACTTAAAAACAAAATGAAACAATACCTCATCTTCATCCTTATAAACTATTTAAATATAAAATTATACTCTTTATTTTATAAAAAATCTTGTAAAAAATTCATAGATGAAACACAAATAAAAGGACTGGATTTATAATCTAAAGGGTTATATAAAATGTATTTTTTAGAAAAATCTCCCATAAATCCTCCATTTTGATTAATCAAAAAATCTCCTGCTACAATATCCCAAATATTAAGCTTTTCAAATCTTTTATAAACTCCTGCCTTAGCCTCTAAAATAGCACAAAATTTCAATCCAGAGCCTATATTAATAGCTTCTAATTGATGCTCTTTTGCAAAGTCTTCATCTTCTTTGCTAAGATGATTAACACTCAATAAGGCTTTATATTTATTTTTCTCGTATTCTTGCTGGTCAATTTGCAAAGGTTTATCGTTTTTATAAACCTTAGTTTTTGCATGAGCATAGAACATATCACCTTTTGATGGATTTTGTATAAGCGATAAAACAGGGCGATTGTCATGAACCAAACTTATCATAACGCAAAATTCATCACTGCCTTTTAAAAAACCACTTGTTCCATCAAGAGGATCAATAAGCCAAAAAGTTTTTAATTCTTCACATTCTTCTTTGCTGAGTAATTTTTCTTCTGATAAAATTTTAATATCCGTAGAACCTAAAATATCATTTAAAATTTTATTAGAAGCAAGATCTGCTGATGTAAGCGGGCTTTTATCTTCTTTTTCCCAAGTTTTGAAATTTTTTCTCTCTTCTAAAATAGCCTTAGAAGCTTGATTGCTAGCATTTATAGCAATTTCTAAAAATTTATCAAGATTAAGCATGATTATAAACTTTCTATAAGATTTTTAAAATTATACAAGAAGATTTTGTGGAATTTTTAATTTCCACAAAAAATTTTAATTAAATTTTACTAGTTTCACCCAAATAAAGTTGTCTTGGACGGACTATTTTAAGACTTTCTTGCTCTTTTTGTTCTATCCACTGAGCTATCCATCCTGGGGTGCGTCCTATAACAAATAAAGTAGCAAACATTTCATTTGGAATACCTAAGGCTTTTAAAATAAGTCCGCTATGAAAATCAACATTCGGATATAGCCCTCTTTGAACAAAATAATCATCGCTTAAAGCAATCTCTTCTATACGCGTTGCTACTTTAATAAGATTGGTATCAATACCCAACTCATCAATAAGTTGATCACGAAGTTTTTTAAGCACTTTTGCTCTGGGATCAAAATTTTTATAAACCCTATGCCCAAAGCCCATCAAACGGAAAGGATCGTTTTTATCCTTAGCCCTTTTGATGAATTCATCTACCCTATCAACACTACCTATTTGCTCAAGCATTCTAATAACACCTTCATTAGCTCCACCATGTGCATGACCCCAAAGTGCGCCAATACCTGCTGCTATACAGGCATAAGGATGAGCATGAGTTGAACCCACAGCACGAACCGTTGAAGTTGAAGCATTTTGCTCATGATCTGCATGAAGCATAAAAACTGTATCAAGTGCTTTTACCTCTATAGGTTTAAGCTCTACATGATCGTAAGGATAAGTTCTTAACATATATAAGAAATTTTCTGTAAAACCACGATCTAAATTTGGATAAGCCATAGGAAAGCCATGTTTATATCTATAAGCGGTGGCGACTATAGTAGGGATTTTAGCTACTATTCTAGCTGCCATTTCCATATATTCTTCTTTTACGTTCATATTTAAATGATCAGGATAAAAAGCACTAAGCGATGAAACAGCACCTTGTAAAACTGCCATAGGATGAGCATTATCAGGGAAAGAATCAAAAAGACGATGCATACCTTCATGGATAAAAGAACGCTTTTTCATTTCATAACGAAACGCTTCAAGACGCGTAGCATCAGGTAATTCTTTATAAAGTAAAAGATGAACCACATCTAAATAAAGTTTGTTTTCAGCAAGCCACTCTATAGGATAGCCACGGTGCATTAAAATTCCGTTTTCTCCATCAATATAAGTGATTTTTGATTTACAAGTAGCTGTAGAAGTTAAGCCCTCATCATAAGAAAACATTCCTGTTTGTTTATAAAAACTTGACATATCTACAACGCTTGGCCCAGTTGTACCATCATATATAGGAAATTCATAGCTTTTTCCATTTCTATTATCGGTTATAGTAACGGAATCTGACATTTTCGCTCCTTTTATTGTTACTTTTATTAATTCTAACAAAAAAGGACGATTATGAGTTTTTTTATTATTGAATTTTTAAGATTTTGTTTGCTTTTTTGAGTAAAAAAGTAACTTTCATTTTTTAGAATTAGAAAGAAATTTAATCATACTCATAACAATAATAGCCTCAAATAACGCTGTTAAAATAAGTGCTGAATAAAGCTTCTCATCAATAACCTTGCCCGAATAACCCAGAGTAGCTGTTGCTATAAGCAAGGTTAAAGGCATAGAATGACTAAGACCAAATAAAATCATATTTTTAAAACCAATTCTTTTTAAAAAAACACTTGCACATAAAATTCTTAAACCCACCATAACAAACATAAGTAAAAATGCTTGTAAAACGATTTTATAATCTAAAATCATTTTAAGATCAAAGGTTGAGCCTATATGGATAAAAAAAATAGGGATCAAAAACCCGTGTCCAAAAGTAGAAAGCTTGTGCTCAAGATCTTTTTTATGATCAAAAAAAGTAGCTATAAATGAACCTGCTATAAAAGAGCCAAGAACGATTTCAAGTTTTGTAATAACCATAGCAACAATAATCAGTATAAAAATGGCCATACAGAATCTTATATCTTTTTCATTTTTATCTTCCCATGGCATAAGCACAACTTTAAGCTGAGGATACCACCAAAAAAGCACACCAAGCATTTTAAATCCGAGCAAACAAAGTCCCAAAAAGATATTAAGATATAAAATACTTTGCGCTACATCAATAATACCTGTTCCTTCGCGCAAAAAAGCTCCCGCTATAGTCAAAAGCACAATAGAAATCACCTCAGCTAAAGTAGCTACTATCATAGCAATATTTAGCCAATAACACTCTTTTCCAAAATCCTTAAAAAGTAAAGATAAAAGCCCTACACTCATCACAGGTATAATGATAATAAATACTAAAGAAAGTCCAAAAATCCATACTATAAAAGAAGATAAAGCGTAAAGTAAAAAAATATAAAAAAAACTTTTTTTGACAACTTCTTTATCCATATTAAAAAAGGCTCTTAAATTTACCTCCATGCCCGCTATAAACATTAGATAATAAAAACCTACATTGGCTAAAAGTGCAAAATTTTCACTTTTTCCTATGAAACCAAAATACGCTATTATTGCCCCTAAAATAATTTCAGTAGCCGAAAGAGGCAAGCGTAAAATTTTTGCAATATGCGGAGAAAAAAGTAAGCATAAAGCTATAACAATAAGAATTTTTAGATCAATTAAACCTTGCGGATCAATGACACTCTGATGCAAAAGTAAATCCCATTTCTTTTAATTTTATTATATCTTGACTTGGTTCTTCACCTTTAGTGGTTAAATAATCCCCTATAACAATAGCCCCAGCACCTGCTTGAAAAATTTCATATTGTCTTTCTCGTAATACCACTTCACGCCCACCTGCTACCATTACCACGCTTTGCGGTAAAGCCTCTTTGGTATCACGCACGATTTTTAAAGCTTCATCAGCGCCAAGTCTTGGAACTTGTAGTTTTAAATTTTCATTTGCTATAAAAAAATTAATAGGCGTTGAAAAAGGCTGTAATTCTTGCAAAGATTTTCTAAAACTTAGCCTATCTTCTTCACTCTCACCCATACCATAGATTCCACCACAACAAAGCATAAGCCCTGCTTCTTTAGCGTTTAAATTGGTTTGAAATCTACTTTCCCAAGTATGCGTGGTGCAAATTTGTGGAAAAAATTCCTTAGAAGTTTCAAGATTGTGATTATAAGAAAAAATTCCTGCTTTTTTAAGTTCTTTGAGTTGCTCCACGCTTGCCATGCCATTACAGGCAATTAAAAGCAAGTTAGGCACTTCTTTTTGCACAGCCTTAGCAGCTTCGCAAACATACTCAAGCTTTTCATCATCAATCCCAAGTCCTGCTGTAACCAAACAAAAACCCAAGGCTTCATTTTTCTTTGCCATTTTTGCTTCTAAAACGATTTGTGAAAGTTCTTTACGACGATATTTTTGAATATCTGTTTTTACATGGGCACTTTGGGTACAGTATTTACAGTCTTCTGAACAATTTCCACTCGCTATATTTGAAATAGCACAAAGCATGATTTGCATTTTAATCCTTCATTTCTTTTTTAATTTTACACTTTAAACATTCTAAGAATGTACCTTTTTTAAGCTCTTTTATCACTAAAGTTTCGCCACACTCTTCGCATTTTTCTTCGCTTGGTTTGTATTTACTTATAAAATTGCATTTTGGATAAGCGCTACAGCCATAAAATTTACCGCGTTTTGAAAAGCGTTCTACGATTTCACCTTTTTGACAACTTGGACAAGTAATACCTGTACCATTAGCTTTAGCTTTTGCGGCAGTATTTTCGCTTTCATTTTTACTTTCACTTTTTAAATTTCTTGAATACTTACATTTTGGGAAATTTAAACACGCTACAAATTCTCCAAAACGCCCTTTTCTAATAGCAAGTTCCCCACCACAATCAGGACAACTTTCACCTAATTTTGTAACAGTTTTTTGACTGGCGATTTTTGTTTTTCCTTCTTCGATTTTTCTCATAAAAGGATAGTAAAATTCTTTTAAAGTTTCTTGCCAATCTGCCTTATCTTCAGCGATTTCATCTAGGGTATTTTCAAGATTTGAAGTAAATTTACTATCCACTATATCGCTAAAATTTTTTTCAAGCACTTCGGTTACATTAAAAGCAACCTCACTAGGAATAAGTTGTTTTTTGTCTATTTTTACATAATCACGGCTTGTAAGTATAGAAATGGTTGGTGCATAAGTAGAAGGGCGACCTATGCCTAAACTTTCAAGTTTTTTTACAAGTCCTGCTTCTGAATACCTTGAAGGTGGTTCGGTAAAATGTGAGTTCATTTCTAAATTTTGTATTTTTAAATTTTCACCTATTTTAAAATTTGGTAAAATTTTATCCTTATCCATATCACCATAAACTTTATAATATCCATCGAAAAGGATTTTTCTACCGCTTATTTTAAAAACTGCTCTATCATTTTTTACAAATACATTTTGAGTTTGAGAGATAGCAGGATTCATCTGACAGGCTAAAAAGCGATTGTAAATAAGTGTGTAAAGTTTTAACTCATCTTTGTCTAAAAATTTGGCCGCAATTTCTGGAGTAAAACTTAAATTTGTAGGGCGTATAGCTTCATGAGCTTCTTGAGCACCTTTAGCCTTTGTAGTATATACATTTGCTTGGCTTGGAAGATAATCTTGGCCAAAATTTGCTTGTATGAATTTTCTTGCATTTTCTATAGCTTCTTTGGCCAAATTTAAACTATCAGTTCTCATGTAGGTAATAACCCCCATCACGCCCTCGTGAGTATTTACTCCTTCATAGAGTTTTTGAGCTATCATCATGGTTTTTTTAGGGTTAAAACCAAGGCGATTGCTAGCACTTTGCTGTAAAGTTGAAGTCATAAAAGGAGGTGGTGGAGCGATTTTTCTTTCTTTGCTTTCAATGTCACTTATAGTATAAGCTTCATTTTTGCAAGCTTCCAGTACAAGTTTGGCACGATCTTTGTTGATAATGGTAAGTTTTTCTATCTTAGCTTTGTCAAACTCAACTAGTTCTGCATCCAAATCTTTTTGAAAAATCATATCTATGCTAAAATATTCCAGTGGTACAAAGGCACGAATTTCTTTTTCACGATCGACTATGATCTTTAAAGCCGCACTTTGAACACGCCCTGCGCTAAGTCCTCTTTGAATTTTTTGCCCCAATAAGGGGCTGAGTTTATATCCTACAATGCGATCTAAAAGGCGTCTAGTTTGTTGGGCATTTACAGAGTGCATATCTAATTTTCTTGGATTTTTTAAAGCATTTTCTATAGCACTTTTAGTAATTTCATGGAAAACGATGCGTGGCAAGGTGTTTTCATCTTTTCCTATAGCTTTTGCAATATGATAAGCTATGGCTTCTCCTTCTCTATCCTCATCCGTTGCAAGATAGACTTCTTTGGCATCTTTGGCTTTGCTTTTAAGTTCTTTAACTAAGGCGCTATGATCGCTTGTGATTCTATACTCAGGGATAAATTCATCATCTTCTATTTTAATCCCAAAGCTTGATTTAGGTAAATCTCTAATATGTCCTTTAGAAGCAATCACTTCATAATCTTTTCCCAAAAAATTTCCTATGGTTTTAGCTTTTGCAGGAGATTCTACTATGATTAAATTTTTCTTCATTTTACACCCTTGTTAAATAAAAAGCTGAATTTAGCTAAAATTATTTAAAATTCTACTTATAAAATATATTTTAAAAACAAAACTATCATAACAAAATAAATAAAATATAATTTTAAGTAATTTTAAATACAAATCATAATTTTTGGAGTATAATAAAATAAAAAAGGCAAAATTATGAATGGCAAAACTTATAAATTTCATCCAAATGATACAAAAATGGATAAAAAAATAATTCAAATTACCGAAAAATCCGGATTTAAAGCAGCTGTGTTTTCTATGGCCGCTATGACTATGCTAGGAAGTGTAGTCATTTCATCTGCTCTACCTGCTATCAACAGACATTTTGAAGAACTTTTAACCCAAAGTGGTGCTACTCTTGCTTCAAGTTTCACATTAGCTCATCTTGATATACTTGTTCGCTTAGTTTTAACCATTCCTGCTATTTTTGTTGTCATTTTATCTCCATTCGCTGGTATTTTAATGGATAAATTTGGCAAATTAAAATTCATTCTTCCAGCTATGGTGGTTTGGACTATTTCTGGAGTAAGTGGCTTTTTCTTAAATGATATTTATGCTATACTGACTTCAAGAGCTATTTTTGGTATGGCAACTGCTTTTATAATGACAGGCGCTTCGGCTTTACTTGGAGATTATTATAGTCGCGGTGGCTTTAATCGCAGAGAAAATGCTTTAAGTCTTCAAGGATTTTTTTGTGCGGTAGGGGGTGCTATTTTTATTTCTATTGCGGGATTTGTTTCAAGTTATTCTTGGCGTTATCCTTTTTTGGTGCATGGACTTGGAATTTTAATTACCTTAATGGCTATCATTTATCTTTTTGAACCTAGAAAATTTAAATTCTATAATCATACAAAAATAGAAGCAAAAACAAATTATTGGCAATTTTTCCCTATCTATTTTATAGGTTTTTTTATCATGGTAGTTTATTATATTTCGCCAACTCAACTTCCTTACTATATAGAAGAACATTTAAGATTGGACCCTAAATATATAGGTATTTCGATGTCTGTGTCTGCACTATGTTATGGTTTTTTCTCTCTAAGCTATAGATATATTATAAAATTCTTAAGTATTAAAACTATCTATGTTTTAACTCTTTTTATCGTATCTTGTTCTTTTTTACTGCTTTTTTTAGTAGATAGCTTTTTCACAGTTTTAATCGCCTTAGCTTTGCTTGGAATGGGCGGAGGTATTATGCTTGTAAATAATACGGCTTATCTTTTTTCAATCTGTCCCGAAAATGCTCGCGCTAGGGCTTATGGAATTTTAGCAAGTTGTATATTTTTAGGACAATTTTTAAGTCCTATTATCTCTCAACCTATCGTTAGGCAAATGGGTCTTGTAGATGCTTTTTTAATATGGTCAATAGTAATTTTTATAGTGTGCATTGTGTTTTTATTTTTAAAGCAAAAACCTAGGATAAATTAGCAAGAAAAATCTTGCTAATTTTATTTATTACAAACCTACTGCACTTAAAGTTTGGTATTTACTCATATAAATTTGAGCTTCAATTTTTCTCATTGTATCAAGCGCTACTTGAACTACAATAAGTACAGAAGTACCGCCAAAATGAAAAGGCACACCCATAAATTTCACCAAAACCCAAGGCAAGGTTGCAACAAGCCCTAAATAAATAGAACCTGATAAAGTTAAACGAGAAGCCACTTCATTAAGATAATTTGAAGTTCCTTCACCTGGACGAATTCCAGGGATAAAACCGCCTTGCTTTTTCAAATTTTCTGCTATGTCTTTAGCGTTAAATACAATAGAAGCATAAAAATAAGCAAAGAAAATTACAAACAAGAAAGTTAAAACATGAAACAAATAACCATTTGGATTTAAAAAGTCATTAATGGCTTGTAGATAAGGATTTGTACTAGTTTGTAAAATCGTTGTTGGAAACATCAAAATCGCACTAGCAAAAATCGGTGGAATAACTCCACTAAGATTGAGTTTAATAGGAATATAATTCATAATGCGTTTGTTTTGATTTTGCATTACAACTTTACGAGAATAAGAAATAGGAATTCTTCTTTCTCCAAGTTCTACATAAATAATCACGCCTATAGTGATTAAAATCAAAGCAAAAATTGCAAAAGCGGTTAAGAAATTCATCTCACCTGAATTAATTTGTCCTACAGTTCCTGAAATCGCTCTTGGAATACCTGAAACAATACCTGCAAAAATGATTAAAGAAATACCATTTCCTATACCTCTTTGTGTAATTTGTTCGCCAAGCCACATTAAAAGCATAGTTCCTGCAAGCATAGAAATAGCACAAAGTGCGATAAACATATTTAAATCTTCCACCATTATAGCCCCTGCGCCACCACGACCATGTAAGCTTTGCAAACCTATAGCAACGCCTATACTTTGAACCAAAGTAATCACAATAGTCGCATAACGGATAATTTGCATATATTTTTGCATACTATCACGCTCTTTTTTCATCTTACCAATATTTGGAAAAGTTGCTGCAAGAAGCTCCATAATAATAGAAGCAGTAATATAAGGCATAATACCTAAAGAAATGATAGAAAAGCGTTCAGCCGCTCCACCACTAAAAACATTAAATAAACCCAAAGCATTGTTTTGATTGTTATTAAAAAATTCCGCAATCACATCAGCATTGACGCCAGGAACTGGCACATAAGCCAGAACCCTATAAGCAAACAAAAATGCTAAGGTGATTAAAATCTTATTCGTCAATGCTCTATTCATTATTTTGATCCGGTGACGCTAATATTCTCGTCTTTGATTTTTGATACTAAGTCTTTTGCACTTGCACCAATTAATTTGATTTTATTCACAGATTTTGAAATTTTGTGAACACTTTTAACGCTCTCAAATGTAATTTCACTAAGCTCTTTTATAGCTGTGATTTTTTCAACATTGATCACATAAGGTTTTTGAATTTTAGAAGTAAAACCTACTTTTGGTAGTCTTCTTTGAAGCGGTTGTTGACCCCCTTCAAAACCTCTTTTTTCATTATAACCTTTTCTAGCAGTTTGACCTTTACCCCCTTTAGTAGCAGTCTTACCCATGCCAGAACCTTGACCACGGCCAATTCTTTTAGTTTTATGCGTTGAACCCGCTGCTTTTGTTAAATTCATCTTCTTATCCTTTTAACATTGTTAAAGCTTTGATTGTAGCACGAACCACATTAGCTGAATTATTTGAACCCAAAGACTTGGTTAAGATGTCTTTAATACCTGCAAGTTCCACGATAGGGCGTGTAGAACCACCTGCGATAACTCCTGTACCTTCACTAGCTGGTTTAAGTAAAATTCTACTTGCATTATATTTTACCTCTACATCGTGAGCAATAGTTGAGCCTTTAGTTTTAACTTCAACGATATTTTTAAACGCATCGTCAACAGCTTTACGGATAGCATCTGGAACTTCCTTAGCCTTACCATAACCAATACCTACTAAACCTTTGCGGTTTCCAACGATAACTAAAGCAGTAAATCTAAATCTTCTACCACCTTTAACAACCTTAGTAACTCTGCCGATATCGACGATTACTTCTTCAAATTCTTCTCTATTATATTTTTCCATCGATTTACCCCTTATAGCCTAATGCCATTTTCTCTTAAAGATTCAGCCAAAACTGCAATAACACCATGATATACATAACCATTTCTATCAAAAACAGCTTGTTCTATCTTTTTAGCTTTTAAAGTTTTAGCAAATTCAGCAGCGATTTTTTTAGCGCCTTCTTTATTTGCTTTAACGCCAAGTTTGCGTCCATCAACTGCTGCTAAAGTTACAGCTTTTGCATCATCAATCGCTTGGATATATAGAGTTCTGTTCGATTTAAATACAGAAATTCTTGGAAAATTTTCACAACCTGAAATTTTCGCTCTAATTCTTTTTTTTCTTTTGATTCTTAAAGTTAGTTTTCTTTTTAATACATTTGCTCTCATATTCTACCCTTACTTCTTAGATGTCTTACCAGCTTTGCGGATAATGCGTTCATCAGAATACTTAACGCCTTTTCCTTTATATGGCTCTGGTGGTCTAAATTCACGAATTTGAGCAGCAACTTGACCTACAACTTGTTTATCACTTCCTTTAACTGCAATAGTATTTTTATCCACTACAATTTCAATTCCTTCTGGAATATCATAATTAATAGGATGAGAAAAACCAAGGCTTAGTTCTAAAACTTTACCTTTTAAAGCTGCTTTATAACCAACTCCATTGATTTCAAGAGTTTTTGAAAAACCTTGAGTTAAACCTACAACGATATTGTAAGCTAAAGCTCTGTAAGTTCCCCAATAAGCTCTACTTTGTCTATCTTCACCTTTTGGAGAAAAAAGAATATTATTATCTTTAATCTCAACATTTACATTTGCTTTAGTATCAAGTTCTTTTGCCAAATTTCCTTTTTTAAATTTAAGCAAATTTCCTTCTAATTTTACTTCTACTCCTGCTGGAATAGCAATCGGTTGTTTACCTATACGAGACATATTTTTCCTTTTTATTTGTCTAGGATATTTCTACTTTTTTAAAAGAATGGATACCCAATGCCATAAAAAGCAGATTTTTTACCAAATAGTACATAAAATTTCGCCGCCAACACCTGCTTTATAAGCTTCATCATTAGCCAAAACGCCACGACTTGTGCTAACTACAATAGTACCATAACCATTTTTAAAACGCTTGATTTCATCTTTACCTTTATAAACACGACGACCGGGCTTAGAAATTCTTTTAAGCTCATTGATAACACTCTTACCTTTTTCATCGTATTTTAAAACTACATTGATAAATTTCTTTTTATCTTCTTCAATAACGTTAAAACTCTCAATATAGCCCTTAGCTTGAAAAATTCCAACTAAAGCTTCTACAACTTTAGAATGTAAAAGCTTGGTTGTTTCAAGCTTTCTCATTCCTGCATTTCTGATACGAGTGAGTGAATCTGAAATAATATCATTTATCATATTTTATCCTTACCAACTTGCTTTTTTAAGACCTGGAATCAAACCTTCATTGCCCATTTTTCTTAAGCAAACTCTGCAAATTCCAAAATCTCTATAAACCGAATGCGGACGCCCACAAATTTGGCATCTCGTATAAGCTCTAACCTTAAATTTAGGCTTGCGTGCCGCTTTTGCAATCATTGATTTTTTAGCCATCTTACTTTCCTTTTGTAAATGGCACACCGATAAGTTCTAATAACTTTTGTGCCTGTTTGTCATTTTGTGCTGTTGTAACTATAGAAATATTCATACCATGAGTTCTTAAAATTTTATCATACTCCACTTCTGGGAACATCAACTGCTCATCAAGACCGAAGTTATAGTTTCCGCGTCCATCAAAACCATCTCTACTTAAACCTCTAAAGTCTTTCACCCTTGGCAAAGCAATAGAAATTAATTTATCAAGAAAAGCATACATATTTTCTTTTCTTAAAGTTACCATTACACCTACAGGAAAACCTTCGCGAACTTTAAATCCTGCAACTGATTTTTTAGCTTTAGTAATCACAGCCCTTTGTCCTGCAATTAAAGAAATAGTATCTGCAACATTTTGCAATACTTTTTGATCTTTAGCTAACTCACCAGCACCTACACTGATAACTACTTTTTCGATCACAGGGATAAGCATAGGATTTTTAATATCAAATTCTTTAACCAATGCAGGTTTAATGCTTTGATTGTATTTTTCTTTTAATCTCATCATCGCTTACTCCTGAACTTTTGCCACATTGGAAATATCCATTGGCATTTCTTTATTGATAAAACCACCATTTGGGTTTTTCTCGCTCGGCTTAATAGCTTTTTTAGCAATTTTACATCCTTCAACTACCACTTTAAGTGTTTTTGGATATACCGCCAAAACTTTACCTGTTTTACCTTTATCATCGCCTGTGATAACCTTAACGCTATCACCTTTTTTGATTTTTAATTTAACCGCCATTATAATACCTCCGGTGCTAGTGAAACGATTTTCATAAAGCCACCATATCTAACTTCTCTGCCCACTGGCCCAAAGATACGAGTTCCGATAGGCTCTCTTTTATTATCAAGAATAACTGCAGCGTTTTCATCAAAACGAATCAAAGAACCATTATCTCTATGAATTTCTTTTTTAGTTCTAACGATAACCGCTTTTACCACTTGACCTTTTTTAACTTTTCCATTTGGTAAAGCTTTTTTAACAGATGCAACGATTACATCACCTACAGTAGCGTATCTTCTTTTGCTACCCCCTAAAACCTTGATACACATTAATTCTTTTGCACCGCTATTATCAGCAACTGCAAGTCTAGTAAAACTTTGAATCATTACTCAACTCCTGTAGCTAATACAGATTTTAAGCGAAATGATTTTCTTTTTGAAAGTGGTCTGCATTCTACTGCAACAACAGTATCACCCACTTTAACTTCATTTCTCTCATCATGAATTAGATATTTTTTAAAGCGTTTAACAATTTTTCTATATCTTGGATGAACCACTTTTCTTTCAACCAAAACACTTGCGGTTTTTTCACCAGCGATTTTAACAACAACGCCTTGAATTTCTCTTTTAAATGCCATTTTCTATCCTTATCTTAAAGCGTTAATTGCTGTATTTATTCTAGCAATGTCTTTTTTTACTTGGCTAATCTCTTTTGGATTAGTAAGTTGCATTGTTTTTAGCTTTTGTTTTAAAGTGAATAAAAGCACCTTTTTTTCTTTTAGCATTGTTGCAAGCTCAGCTGCTGTTTTATCTTTAATCTCAGTATATTTCATTTTGGCTCTCTCTTGTAACAAACTTAGTTTTAAATGGAAGTTTATGCATAGCTAAAGTCAATGCTTCTCTTGCCATTTCTTCGCTTACTCCTGCCATTTCATAAATGATACGGCCTGGCTTGATATTCATTACCCATTCCTCAACAGCACCTTTACCTTTACCCATACGAGTTTCTAAAGGTTTTTTTGTCAAAGGCTTATCTGGGAAAACTCTAATCCAAGTTTTTCCTTGTCTTTTAACAAAACGAGTTAAAGCAATACGCGCTGCTTCGATTTGGCGTGAGTTAATGCGTCCTGCTTCAGTTGCTTTTAATGCAAATTCACCAAAAGTAAATTCTGTTCCACGATTAGCATAACCTCTGTTACGCCCTTTCATCATTTTGCGATATTTAGTTCTTTTTGGCATTAACATGATTATTTACCCCTTCTTGTGCGTCTTGGCTTTTTAGCTGGAGCACTTTCTTCAGTTTTTTCAGGTTGCATACCTTTGTGTAATACCTCACCTTTAAAGATCCATACTTTAACCCCTATGTTTCCATAAGTAGTTCTAGCTTCTGCAAAACCATAATCGATTTTTGCTCTTAAAGTATGAAGTGGAACGCGTCCTTCAAGATACCATTCTGTTCTTGCCATTTCAGCACCGCCTAAACGACCAGAAACTGAAACTTTAATCCCTTTAGCACCTGCTTTTTGCGCGCCTTGAATTACTTTTTTCATTGCTCTTCTAAAAGCAATTCTTTTTTCAAGTTGAGTTGCAACACTTTCAGCAGCAAGTTGAGCTGAAGCTCCTGCTTTTCTTTCTTCTTTGATATTGATATTTACATCTTTACCGATTAAATCTTGCAATTCTTTTCTTAAATTATCAACATCACTACCTTTTTTACCGATGATGATACCTGGTCTTGCAGCAACTACAGTAACGCGAAGTTTTTTAGCAGTTCTTTCTACTAAAATTTGGCTAATTCCTGCATAATAAAGTTTTCTTTTTAAGAAAGCTCTAATTTTGTAATCTTCACCGATATTTTCTACTAAATTTGCTTTAGTTGGAAACCATCTTGATTCCCAGTTTCTATTGATTCCTAGTCTTAGACCAATTGGATTAACTTTTTGTCCCATTAGCTTTCCTTTTTCGCTGTTGCTTTTTTAGTGCTTGTTGTTTTTTTAGCTGGAGCTTTTGTTGTAGTAGTTTTTTTAGCTACTGTTTTTTTCTCTTCAGCTTTCACTTCTGCTTTTGCCACTTCTACTAAAATATGTGAAGTTGGTTTTCTAATACGACTTGCACTTCCTCTAGCTCTTGGTCTAAATCTTTTTAACACCGCAGCTGCATCCACGCGACAACTTTTTACAATCACTTCGTTTGCTTCAAAGCCACCATTTGCTACTGCACTTGAAATTGCGTTTGCGATATATTTTGCACCTTTATTTGGCATAAATTTTAAACTAGCCATAGCTAATTCTGCATTCATCCCCTGAACTTCCCTAGCAATCAATCTTGCTTTAGTTGGAGATAATCTTATGAATTTAATTAATGCTTTACTCATATCTTATCCCTTACTTACCAATTTTCTTTTGCACAGAGCCTTTATGCCCTTTAAATGTGCGTGTTGGAGCAAATTCACCAAGCTTATAACCGATATGATTTTCAGTAATATAAACTGGAATAAAGCTTTTACCATTATGAACATTAAATGTAAGTCCTATCATATCAGGAGTAATTGTGCTTCTTCTTGACCAAGTTTTAATTGGTTTATTATCATTAGCCTTTTTAGCAGCGATGACTTTTTTCATTACATGATCATCAACAAAAGGACCTTTTTTTAGTGATCTAGCCATCTTACTTTCCTTTTCTTCTTGAAATTATTAGCTTATCGCTAGCTTTTTTACGACGAGTTTTCGCACCTTTAGTTGGTTTACCCCATGGAGTTACTGGATGACGGCCTGAATTTTTCTTACCTTCACCCCCACCGTGCGGGTGATCTACTGGGTTCATAGCAGAACCACGAGTTTGTGGACGGATACCTCTATGGCGATTTCTACCTGCTTTACCGATAGTTACATTAGCCCATTCTTCATTTCCAACTTCGCCGATACTTGCCATACATTCAGCTAAAACTTGTCTCATTTCGCCACTTGCAAGTCTTAAGATAACATATTTTTCTTCTTTACCCATAAGTTGTGCATAAGCACCTGCAGAACGGATCATTTGACCGCCTTTGCCTGGCTTTAACTCAACATTATGAACAATAGTACCCACAGGAATGTTTTTAAGTTTCATTGCATTACCTGGTTTAATATCAAGTCCGCTTTCAGCAGCTGCAACAATATCGCCAACGCTTAATCCACGTGGTTGAAGAATATATCTTTTTTCCCCATCTTTATAAGCAATCAAAGCAATTCTACAATTTCTATATGGATCATACTCGATTGCTTCTACTTTACCTTCTATACCGAATTTACGACGTTTAAAATCAATAATTCTGTAAAGTTTTTTAGCACCCGCTTCTTTATGACGACTTGTAATTCTTCCATAGCTGTTACGACCCGCGTGTGCTGGAAGTTTAACAAGTAGTGAGCGTACACTTGGTTTAGCTGTAATATCTTCAGAACTTAAACCTGTGATATATCTTCTACTTGGAGTATATGGTTTATAAGTTTTAATTGCCATCTTAAGCCTCCGTATTTTCTAAGCTAACACCTTCAGGTAGCTTAACATAGAATTTTTTATAATCGTTTCTTTGACCTAAACGACCTCTAAAACGCTTAACTTTTCCATCCATTCTTAAAGAATTGATACTTTTTGGAGTTACACCAAAATACTCTTTTAAAACCGCTTTCAAGCCTGTTTTAGTCATTTTTGGTGAAGTTTGAATAACTACGACACCTTGCTCTTGCAAATTCAAACTTTTTTCTGTGTAAAGTATAGTCTTTATATCAGTAATATCTGCCATAATTATCCCTCTTTTGTAATAGATTCTAATGCTGATTTTTCTATGATAACAGCATTAAATACAGATACTAAATAAGCATTTACTTCAGTTACATCAACTACATAGCAATTTGCTAAATTTCTGTAAGCTAAAAGTGTTTTTTCATCTAGTAAATCTTTAACGATTAAAGCATCTTTGACGCCAAGTTTTTTAATCACAGCGTTTGCATCTTTTGTTTTGCCACTTTCAATAACCAAAGAATCAGCAGTAAATAACGCACCTTTAGCTGCTTTATCTGCTAAAGCTCTTTCAAGCGCCAATCTTTTTTGTTTTTTATTTACTTTTTGAAAGTAGTTTCTTTCATTTGTTGGGCCAAAAGCAACCGCGCCACCTACCCAAACGTTAGTTCTTGTTGAACCCGCTCTAGCACCGCCACGACCTTTTTGTCTCCAAGGTTTTTTACCACCACCACTTACATCACTTCTACCTTTAGCATGAGCTGTATTTGCTCTTAAACTTGCAAGGTAAGATTTTACATATAAGTAAAGATTGTGTGGATTTACTTCCGCATATTTTGAAGGCAAATCAAGTTCACCTGCTTTTTCTAACTTATCATTTAAAACAACTACTTTACTCATTTTGCAATCCTTATTTTACCCATAGCACCATTATAACCTGGTACTGCACCCTTAACTACTAAAATTTTGTTTTCAGCATCATAAGATACAACTTCGTTTTTAACGGTTACTTTAGTATTTCCATAATGTCCTGCCATTTTCATACCTGGTTGAACACGACCTGGCCATTCTCTATTACCAATAGATCCGTGGCGTCTATGAAATCTCGAACCATGACTTGCTGGACCCCCTGCGAAGTTATGTCTTTTCATAACACCGCTATAACCTCTACCTTTAGTGTTAAAGCTTACTTTTAAAATTTTTGCTTCATTTAATGGAGTTTCATCTAAATCTCCTGCTTCAGTATTTGCTACTTCTAAAGTCGCAAATCTATTGTATTCTGCAGAAAGATTATACTTTTTTTGTTGTCCTGCGACACATTTATTACTTGCTTTACCTTTTGGATATGCTACTAAAGCCTTTCCGCCTTCAACTTCACATACTTTTGCATTTACAACTCTTAGTAAAGTTACAGCGATACTTGGATTAGTAATTGTTCTGCTCATTCCGATTTTTTCTACAATATATTCCATATCTTATCCTTACTTACCCATAGCTCTTACTTCAACGCTTACTTCTGGCGCTAAATCAAGCTTAGTTAAAGAATCAACTGTATCTGGAGTCGCTGCTACTATATCTAGCATACGCGCGTGAATTCTTATTTCAAACTGCTCACGAGAATCTTTGTTAATGTGTGGAGATTTTAAAACTGTATAGCGTTTGATTTTAGTAGGCATTGGTATCGGACCTCTGATATCCGCACCTGTTCTTTTAACAGCTTCTACGATTGCTGCAACTGTTCTGTCTAGTACTCGATGGTCATAAGCTTTTAGCTTAAGCCTAATTCTTTCCATAATATTTCCTTTAAAAAGAACTCGTTAGTTAAAAACTAACCAATTTATAAAAATTGAAATGAGAGTATATAAAATCTTGTTTTCAAAGTCAAGGAATTTGATGAAATTTTTCTATTATTTTCCTTTTAAAAAGGATAAAAATAGAATTTTTAGAATTTAAAAATTATCATTATTTTTTAAATTTTTGTATATAATGATCAATATCTTATTTCATTAAATTTTAAAAAATCTCTTAATTTTTCATATTCGCCATTTTCCAAATAGCGATGTTTTCCTGCCTTTAACATACCAAGATCTAAAGCCCCAAAAGCAACACGCTTAAGATCCATAACCTCAAGATCAAAATGCCCAAAAAAGCGTCTAAGCTCTCTATTTTTA
This sequence comes from Campylobacter sp. BCW_6467, assembly GCF_001762855.1. Classification (NCBI taxonomy): domain Bacteria; kingdom Pseudomonadati; phylum Campylobacterota; class Epsilonproteobacteria; order Campylobacterales; family Campylobacteraceae; genus Campylobacter; species Campylobacter sp. BCW_6467. Next base: position 20,666 of record NZ_MJXP01000006.1, read on the forward strand.
CCTTCATTTATAACCACTCTAAGCTTAGTATAACCTCCACTTGATCCAAAAATTTCAAAGTCAATAAAAGGAGCAAAACTCATAGAGGTAATTTTGGTTTTTGCGTGTGCACCTTTTTTTTCATTTTTAATCTCAAGTCCATTTTGCATGGCTTCGATGACTTGTTTGCTCACCGTGCCTTTAACTTTAAGGTAGTATTCTCTTTCTAAATCGCTATGCATTAAAGCATCAGCAATCACAGGAGAATCTGTAAGCAAAAGTAAGCCTTCACTTGCATAATCCAGCCTACCTACGCTAAGCCAAGTACTAAATTGTCTTGGCAAGGTATCATATATAGTTTTTCTTCCACGATCGTCTTTTTTACTGACAATTTCACCTTTTTGTTTATGGTAGATTATCACGCTAAATTGCGTTCTTTTTTGCACTCTTTTACCCTTAACAAAGACTTTATCATCAAATTTAACCTCATCGCTTAAAAGGGCAATTTTATTGTTTATTTTTATTAAGCCTTGTTTGATAAGCTCATCAGCTTCACGACGTGAATAGCAGGTATTATGGGATATAAATTTATTAATTCTCATTTGATCTTCCTTAAAAAGGGCGTTTTTGCCCTTTTTTACATTACAAAAATAGTTGGAACTATGGTTGGGTATTTTTTAATCTTTCTAAAAATATGCTTTCTTAAAACTTGGCGGATTTGATTTTCTAAAAATCTTGGATCATTGAGTACTTCATCTTTAACATTGATGAAAAACTGTCCTAAAACTTCAGCCATATCTTTGCTAAAAGCATGATCGTGTTTGTCAGCTACTAACCCATAGCTAAATACTCTTGGTTTGTTGATCAGTGTTTTTGTGGCTTTGTCAATTTGTGCGATAATAACCACTATACCACTATCTGCAAGTTTTTGGCGATCTATAACTACATCATCGGCGATTTGTTTGTTGATTTGATTATCCACAAAAACTTTACCTATTTTTACGGTTTTTATGCGTTTGACATATTTTTGACAAAGTTCTACTTGATCGCCATCACTCATAAGATAAATATTTCTTTCGGGGATACCGCACTTCATCGCTGTTTCTTTGTGCTTGGTGATGTGATTGTATTCTCCATGAACTGGTAAGAAAAATTTAGGTTTGGTAAGGGTTAGCATAAGTTTTTGCTCTTCTATACTAGCGTGTCCGCTTACATGAATTTCACTAAATTCTTGATACGCTACTTTAGCTCCTGCTTTTAAAAGATAGTCAAGCACCGCAGAAACACTTGCTTCATTTCCTGGTATGGCTTTAGCTGAAATGATTACTTGATCTGTAGGTTTGATTTTTATAAATTTATGCTCATCTGTTGCCATTCTATAAAGCGCACTCATGGTTTCGCCTTGACTTCCTGTGGTTACAATAAGCACTTCATTGTCTTTATATTTACTTACTTCATCAGCATCGATGAAAATTTTTCTATCAAGTTTGATGTAGCCTAATTCCATAGTGGTATAAAGATTTCTTTCCATAGAACGACCGATGACACAAACTTTTCTGCCGTATTTTAAACCATAAGTGATAGCTTGATAAACGCGGTGGATATTAGAACTAAAAGTACTCATGATCACTCTGCCCTTAGTGCGTGCAAAAATTTGATCAAAAGTTGGTCCTACGGAGCTTTCACTTTTTGTATAGCCTTCTTTATAGGAATTTGTACTATCGCTTAAAAGACATAAAACCCCTTCTTCCCCATAATGTGCCAAACGCCCTAAGTCTGTTGGATAGCCATCGATTGGGGTTTGATCGATTTTAAAATCACCTGTATGGATAATAGTTCCTGCTTTTGTTTTGATCGCAAGTGCTGAAGCATCAATAATAGAATGCGTGATATGGATCCATTCTATATCAAATTCGCCTATCTCATAAACACGGCGTTTTTCTACAGGGCGAAACCATTTGCGTTCTGCTTTTAAGCCATGTTCTTCAAATTTGTTTGAAATCATCCCTAAAGCCAAAGGCGTAGCGTAGATAGGAAATTGAAATTCTTTAAAGAAATAAGGCACCGCACCGATATGATCTTCGTGTGCATGGGTAATCACTATACCACGAATTTTATCTTTAATTTTTCTTACATAATCAAAATCAGGGATGATAATATCTACCCCATGCATAGTTCCATCAGGAAAACTCATGCCTATATCTATTATGATTGCATCTTTATTGGTTTCAAAAACGCTAATATTTCCACCGATTTCTCCTAAGCCTCCTAAAGGAGTAATGCGGATTTTATGTTCGCTAGAATTATTATATTTTAAAGGGTGTAAGCGGTTTTCATGTGAAACACGGTTAGCTTCTATACATTCTGCAAGAGCGATTTGCCAATCTTCATTGCCTGTGAGTTTTGAAGGAAGATTGCGATTTTTCTTCTTTTTTTTCTCAGTTTTATTTTCTGAGTTTTCAGAATTTTCCTTGTTAGAAATTTGATCGATTTTTGGAGTATCGTTTTCATTTTGCAAAGAATCGGCTAATTTTTTTCTGCGATTTTTATATTTATAGCGTTTATTGTTTTTTGAATTTGAGTTCGGATTTTGTTCGTTTTTATTTATCTCTTTGTTTTCGTCCATATTCATCCTTTAATTTGTCATAAATTTTAAGGTATGAATTAACGCAAATTTCATGTGGTCTGATGTTTTCTTTTAAGCCAAGAATGCTTAAAACTTCTAAAACTTTTACTTTATATGTTTTTAAATTTCCTAAGAGTTGTTTTCTAGGAGCTTTAAAACAGTCTTTTAGAAAATTTTTGAAATTTTCTATTTCACAAAATTCATCAAAATCCTTAGTTTTAATCAAACTCATTACCGCTGATATAACTTTTGGCGGCGGATTAAAACATTGTGGATCAACATCAAAAAGTATTTTTCTTTCGCAAATCATTGCACTTAAAACGCCTAAGGAAGAAAACTCACTATTTCCTTCCTTAGCGCAGAATTTTTCAGCCATTTCTTTTTGCACCATTACAATAAGCCCTAGACAATTTTTATCTTCTAAAGCTCTTAATATAATGTGACTTGCAACATAATAAGGCAAATTTGCAACCAAAAAATATGGTTTTTCATCAAGACTAGAATTAAAAGCTTCGCTTGCGTCTTGATGGATCAAGTTAAATTTTCCACATTCAAGTTCTTTTTGAAATTTCTTTTTTAAAATAGGTATGAGATCATTATCGATTTCATAAGCTTTTACTTGAGAAATTTTTAAAAGTTCTTGCGTTAAATCACCTAAGCCAGGCCCAATCTCAATGATATTGTTCATCTCTTTGGGTATGGCTTGGATGATTTTTGCTAATACGCTTTTATCGATTAAAAAATTTTGTCCGTATTGTTTTTTTGCTTTAACCATAAGAAATAATTTTATCTAAAAATTCTTAATTAAGTCTTTTTAGGTAGAATTATTTTTTATAAAATTTCATAAGGAACAAAATGATTGTTTGTGCGGGTGGAAATGAAAATTTTTCTTTTGCAAAAGCTATAGGTATAGGTTTGGTTGAATCAGCTTTTCATTTGGGTCAACTTTGCTTAAAAGAAAAACCATCAAAACTCATATTTATAGGAACTTGTGGGCTTTATGATAAGGGGGAAATTTTAGAAATTTATAGAAGTTCATATGCTTTTAATGTAGAATTTTCTAAAATTTCACATGCTTTTTATACTCCTGCAAAATATGAAATTTGCTTAGAAAAAGAAAATGTTTCTCGTGAAACAATCAAAATCAATTCTTCAAATTATATTTGTCAAAATTCAAAAGCAGCAAAAGAATTTTCAAAATTAGGTTTTTTTGCAGAAAATATGGAAGCCTTTTCTATTTTGAGCGTAGCTAAAAATTTAAATATTGATGCAGAGTGTATTTTGTGTGCAACAAATTTTTGCAATGAAAACGCTCACGAAGATTTTATAAAAAATCATCAAAAGGCAAAAGAAAAATTAGAAGAATACTTAAAAAAATATTATTATATTTAAAAATTCAAAAAGGAAAATAATTTTGAAAGAGCTTGTTAATATTTTAGATTTTTTACCTGAAGAATTAGGAGAAAAAATCAAACCGATGTTTCGCGTGAAACAAATTTATCAATGGATTTATCAAAAATACGCCAATAATTTTTCCGATATGTCAAGTTTACCAAAAGATCTACGTTTAGAACTTGCACAAAATTTTCATTTCTCTCCTGTAAAATGCGTTAAAAATGAGCAAAGTAAAGATGGAAGTATAAAATATCTTTTTGAACTCGTTGATGGTTTAAGGATAGAAAGTGTGCTTTTGCCTATGAAAGAAGAAAAAATAGACGCGGAAGGCAAAAGAATTTCTCATGCGAGATATACTATCTGTGTTTCTTCTCAAGTGGGTTGTAAAAGTGGCTGTAGTTTTTGTCTTACTGCCAAGGGTGGTTTGAAAAGAAATTTAAGTGCAGGGGAGATAGTCGGACAAATTTTATGGATCAAAAAACAAAACAATATCCCTTACGAACGCCGTGTAAATATAGTATATATGGGTATGGGTGAGCCTTTGGATAATCTTAAAAATGTTTCTAAAGCGGTAAAAATTTTATCACAAAATGATGGACTTGCCATAAGCCCACGCCGTCAAACCATCAGTACTAGTGGTTTGGCAAAACAAATCAAAGAATTAGGTCAAATGAATTTAGGTGTTTTACTTGCTATATCGTTGCATGCAGTTAATGATGAGCTTCGAACTGAGCTTATGCCTATCAATAAAGCTTATAATATCGCTGCGATTATGGATGCGGTGCGTGAATTTCCCATAGATCAAAGAAAAAGAGTGATGTTTGAATATCTTTTAATTGATGGTATTAATGATAAGCTTGAACACGCTAAAGAATTAGTCAAGCTTTTAAATGGTATTAAAGCTAAAGTAAATTTAATACTCTTTAATCCACATGAAGGAAGTTTATATAAACGCCCTAGTTTAGAAAACGCGATTAAATTTCAAGATTTACTCAGCAATAAAGGTGTAACTTGCACCATAAGAGAAAGTAAAGGGCTTGACATTTCAGCTGCTTGTGGACAGCTTAAAGAAAGGGCAAAAGAACAATGACAATGTTAGATATTTTCGAAATCATTTTTATAACAGCTGTTGTGATTATAGGTTTTGGTGGAATTGTTTTTGTAGTAACAAAAGAAAAAAAATAATTCTTACACTTAATGGTGTCAAGGGGGAGACTTGAACTCCCGACCTCCGGCTTATGAGACCAGCGCTCTAACCAGCTGAGCTACCCTGACTAAAATAAAAATATAATTATACTACTTTTTACTAAAAATTTTCTGATTTTTTTTAAAAAATAATTTTATTTTCAATATTTACAAAATTTCTTTATTTTTAAAGCTTTTATTAGATATAATAAATACTTTATTTCATAGACAGGTGTCCGAGCGGTTGAAGGAGCACGCCTGGAACGCGTGTAAAGTGCAAGCTTTCGAGGGTTCGAATCCCTTCCTGTCTGCCATTCTTATTTTTAATATTTAAAATATTATTGTTCTGTCAAAAGTTATTTTATTGTTTATAAATTCTTAAATTTTTGATAAAATATTAAAAATTTTATTTATTAGGTTTTTTATAATGCTACAATCAAGACTTTTAATGAATTTAAAAGGAATAGGAATATCTTTTATACCAAGATATTTTTTTCAAATAAATTTAGATAAAATTTTTAATGATATTTTAAAATACAATATTAAAGACTTAGAAGAAATACAAACTCGAGTTAAATATTATAATCAAATAAATGAATTTTTTACACCTACAGCAAAGAAAAATAGGAAAATTTCCTTTTAAAGACATCTTATGCTTTTGATGCTTATGAAATCAGTAAATACTTTAAAGATGAATTTTTATGGAATAAAGAATTTGGCGATGTAAGACATACTTTTAAAGAAGCAACTATTTGCAAATCGAGATCTTTGGAAAATAATATAAATAATATTTTATTAAAACTTGACAAAAATAGGCATTTTTGCTTTTTAAAAGATAACATAAACTATGAAAATAAAAAGGATATAGCAATATTTAGAGGAGCAGTATATCAAAAACATAGAAAAGAATTTTTTGATTCTTATTTTGGTAGAACTTTTTGCAATATAGGAGATACTTCAAAACAACCTAGCCAATGGAAAAAAAACTTTTTAAACAAAAAAGAACAAATGAAGTATAAATTTATAATTTCTTTAGAGGGTAACGATGTAGCAAGCAACTTAAAATGGGCTATGAATTCTAATTCTTTAGTTTTAGCTCCAAAAATAACTTGCGAAACTTGGTTTATGGAAGGAACTCTAAAACCAAATTATCACTTTGCTTTGATTGATAATGAGAATTTGTCAGCAGTAATTGAATATTTTAAAAGTCGCCCAAAAGATGCATTGGAAATTATTAATAATGCTCATCAATATATTAAGAAATTTTTAGATAAGAAAAAAGAATTCCATATAGGAATTTTGGTTTTGACCAAATATTTTTATTATTCTAGACAGCTTGAACTTAGCAAAAAAAGAGATATTTTAGAATTAATCAAATAGTAAAATTACTCTCATTAATTCTCTAATTTTTCATAAAAATAAATCTTTTTATACATATATTACATCATAAATTAAAAATTTGATTTTAGTTTTCAGCCAAAAACAAGTAATATTGCGATAAAATCTCAGACTTATAAAGGGGCATTAGCTCAGCTGGGAGAGCACAACGCTGGCAGCGTTGGGGTCAGCGGTTCGAACCCGCTATGCTCCACCATATGGTTCCGTAGCTCAGCTGGTAGAGCACTACCTTGACATGGTAGTGGCCGTTGGTTCAAGTCCAATCGGAGCCACCATCACCCTTCCTTATACAAAGGATTATTATGCAAAACACTATCATACAAAAAGCCGTCCATAAAGATTTAAATTCTATACTTGAAATCACAAAAGATGCTTTAAATGCTATGAAAGCTATGAATTTTCACCAATGGGATGAGAATTATCCCAATGAAATAGTTTTTCAAGAAGACATACAAGCACAAGAACTTTATGTGTTTAAAGAAAATGATGAAATTTTAGGCTTTATCTGTATCAATGAAAAATTTGAACCTGAATTTTACAAACAAGTTATTTTTAACAAAAATTATGATGATAAAGCCTTTTATCTACACCGTTTAGCCGTCAAACAAAATGCAAAAGGCAAAGGCGTGGCACAAAAACTTTTAAATTTTTGCGAAAATTTTGCCTTGGAAAATCACAAGGCAAGTTTAAGAGCAGATACTCATAGTAAAAATTTTCCTATGAATTCGCTTTTTAAAAAGCTTGATTTTAATTTTTGTGGAAACTTTGACATACCTAATTACCAAGATCCTTTTTTAGCTTATGAAAAAATTCTAAACCAAAAAGCTTTTTGAGTTTTTTTCATAGGCTTTGATTTGTGCTTCATGTTTTAAAGTCAAAGCTATATTATCAAGTCCTTCCAAAAGACAAATTTTGTGAAAATCATCTAAATCAAAAGAAAAAATCTTATCTTTAAAAAATACTCTTTTTTCCAACAAAGAAATTTCTATATTTTTATCTTGGGATTTTTTTAACTCATCAACTATTTCCAAAACCTCATCTTTAGCAAGTTCTATGGTAAGTAAACCATTTCCTAAGGCATTGTTTTTAAAAATATCCGCAAAAGAAGGTGCGATAATAGCTCTAATACCATAATCAACCAAAGCCCAAGGCGCATGCTCTCTTGAAGAGCCACTACCAAAATTTTCAAAACTCACCAAACATAAACATCATCTAAATTATAAATATTTTCATCGTAGTCTAAATTTTCAAGGCAAGTTTTTATCGCCATAACCACTTCTTCTAAATCGCATTTTCCACATCACGCAAAGTGGTATCAAAGATTATGATTTTATTATCTTTCATGATTTAATCCTTTAAAACCAAATAGACTAAATGAATAAAATTTCAAAAACTTAACAACAATGATAAAAAATTAAAAATGTAAAAAATGATTAAAAATAAAATTGAGTTTTAAAGTGAGAGTTGCAGTAGCAGATTAAAAGTATTGTCTTTACTTTTTTATTGGACTGGATTTGAAATTTTACAAATTTGCTTCATCTTTTCCTCCTTTGTTAAAACTAATCCTTGATGTATCATATTTTTAGTAAATGTATTTGTAAAATTCTTAAATTAAGAAAATTATTGATATAATTGTAATTTTAAGTAACAAAAAGGATGTTGATGTTAAAAGAACTCTTAGAGATTAAAAAAGAAATGGAACCTGTTATTCACGAAGCCAATGTAAAATTAAATATGCTAGCCCGTGAAGTCATAGTCCGAAAAAAAGAATACGAAATTTATGGCCCTATGGTAGATCGTGTTTATCTTGATAATGCCATTTATGTTAAAGTTATGTCAAGTGGACGCGATGTAAAAACAGACAATGTAGCTATAAAAAATGGTTTTTACATGGTTTTTGTAGCCCCTGAAAAAGAAAGTACAAAAGACATCAAAAACAAACTCAAAGTAGCTTATGAGGGGCTTGATAACAAATTTATCGCTACACTCATACGATCTTGCCAACGCTTTAAAGAAATCATAAATAAAACCCAAGCCACACTCGCTAAAGCTTCTAAAATGAATGTAGTAGTAAAAACAAATTTAGGCGAAGCAAGTGCTGCACTTAAATTTAACATCAATATAGAATACACTAGAGACACTCAAAAACTCACTCGCGAAAATTCAAAATCAGCAGGAAGCTTTAGAGATACTAAAACTTATATAAATCTTATAGTAGAAAAAAATACAGATTCTCAAATTTGTGAAAAATTACTTGATGATGTTGAAAAATACTTTATTGGTGGAGGTTGATTTCATTAATGCAAGTTATAAAAACTTGCATTAGATTAAAATTTATAATTATATCCTAAATACACACCATAATTTGTTTGTTTAGGATCGTAAAAGTTTGAACCCACTTGATTTTGATAAAAATTTCTAGAATTATAATGAATTTGCTCTGCTTTAAAGCCTAATTCTATTTCATTATGTGGTGTCAAATCATATAAAGCACCTATTTTCGCTCCATAAAAATAACCGTCAAAATTTTGCGACAAAGATAAAAAGCTTGTTTTTAAGGTAAGATCTGTTCTTGCATATCCTCCATACACACCTAAAACAGCTCTGGTTTTTTCAAAAAGCTTAGGAGTAAAATCATAACCTGTTAAAAATTTATGTGTAGTAAAATCACCTTCGATTTGAATTCTAGGAGTTTTGATAAAATCACTAAATTCATCAGAATAATTATAACCAGCATAAATTCTATGATTTTCATTTAAACGATATCCAAGTTTTAGACCAAACGATGGTATATTACCTGAAATATCTCCATTAAAATTTTGCTTTGTATTCTTATGTTTTAACTCACTTTTTACTTGAGCATGCATCCAAGCTGCATCAGCACCTATAAAAAAACCGGAATTCTCATCTGCTAAAGCCAAATTTGAAAACAAAGTAGCACTTGCGACAATGCTTAATAATTTTTTATTCATAACCTAACTCCTTATAATAAAATTCGATCTAAAAAATTTAGATCTTTTTATATTATATATTCTTCAAAGATTAAATAAGAATTTTTTATAAAATATTTAATCTTTACATAAAAATATGTGAATATTTTACTCAAATATTATTTTGAAACAACTATATCACTACGACATTCTATCACCGTATGCACATTTCCACGCGGGTTAAAATCCCCTACAACTTTAATCCATTTTGGTTTTAATTTATCTTTTAAAGTATTATAAATTTCATTGATACTTGCTTCATGTGAAACATTTCTATACATAAAAGTATTAATATAAAGCTTTATCGCCTTAAGCTCAACCACAAATTTATCAGGCATATATTCAAGATAAATCGTCGCAAAGTCAGGATAACCCGAACGCGGACAAGTACACATAAATTCAGGCAAAGTAATTTTAATGATATAGTCATTTTTCGCATCATTTGGCCAAATTTCCATATTTTCTACATCAAATTCTTTGATTTCTTTTTCACCATAACGCATAGATTTTCCTTAAAAATTTAAATTTCGAGCAAAAATTATAACAAAATAAGTTTTTAAAACGATTATGATACAGATAAGAAAATGCAATTTTATTGCAACTCACCCCTAGCAAGAGTGAGTTAGCAATAAATTGAAGGCAGTTCAAGCCTAAGCCTAGTATTACAAGACTACCAAGATAGGCTTGTAAAGCAAGGCTTGCCCCCTTTAAGGGAGCAAAAAACAATATTTTATAGAATGCTAAGCTTAAATTATTGTTTAAGCTGGATCAAGGTTTGAAGCATTTGATCACTGGTTGAAATGGTTTTTGAGTTTGCTTGATAACCCCTTTGGATAATGATAAGTTCTGTTAAAGAACGGCTCAAATCCACATTTGACATTTCAAGAGCTGAGGTTTTCATCTCACCACGACCCCCTGTTCCTGCTTCACCTACTACGATATTACCACTATTTGCAGTAACTTTGAAAAGGTTTCCGCCGATTTCCTCAAGACCTGAGTTATTAGCCACTGAAGCCATAGCGATTTTTGCCACTGCAAAGGTTTTACCATTGGTAAATTCGCCTAAGATATTTCCTTTATCATCAACGCGGATAGCATCAGGTTTTAAGTTACCCGAAGTATAACCATCGGTTGCTTGTCCTGTTAGAGTTGAAGCAGAGTTTGAGCTTACAAGACCGTCATTGCTTCCGCTTGTTCCAAAAGAAAGTTTGATTTGTTGATTTGGCGCAGCACCATTGTTTGGTGAAAAGCTTATAGTTTTTGGTGTATAGCTTGCCAAAGATCCATCGTTGTTAAATCTTGCACTACCCACGATGATGTTCGTAGGACCTTCTCCTGTAGTGTTGATCTCTGCAGGTTCTGGCACACGGATGATCATTTGCCATTCATTGCCCCCATCTTGAGTGGTGCTTTGTTTTACAAATTGCACTTCTAAAGTATGTTTTGAACCTAAAGAATCATAAATTTCAAGCCCTGCTGAAAAAGATGAAAGTTTAAGCTGTTCGCTTTCTTTGATCGATCCACCCGTTACTAAAGGACCATCCCAGGCTTTAAAGATAGCTGTAAAAGCATCATTAGTGCTTACTGTGCCTTCTTTATTAGAATAAGCAGTGATATTAAAACTCATATTTTTAGCTGCTACATTTTGAGCATTGCCATTATTAACGCCTGCACCTGAAGGTATGGTGGAGTCTTCATTTGCATTAGATATAGCAAAATGTCCGCTTGAATTTACTACAACTTTGACATTTTGATTGATATCATTCATATCTACTGTTGCTCCATCACCTTTACCACTACCATTATAGTCTACACCATATCTAGCATCTCTTTGCAAAAGTTCTCTTAAATCTTCAGTCGTTCTAAATACTCTTGCATCAGTATTTAAAAGTCCACCATGCAAAGCATCCCAGTAGTTTGCAGAAGCAGGATCTGTAGGTTTTTGATTATTATTAGCAACATAACTTGGACCCCCATCAGGATTATACATAGGAGGTAAATCCACAGGATTTGAACTGTAAATATACTTATGAGCAGTAATAACTTTTACATTTTCACCTCCTGTTTTTCCATTATTATCACCAGATATCCAAGCAGAATTAGTCTTAGCAGTATTCATTTGTGCTACTTCAAATTTCTTTTGTCCTTGATTATAAGTTACATTTTGAATTTCACCCGCACTATTATTAGAATTTACAGTAAGATCAATATTTTTCATATTATCTGTAGTGCCATCAGCATTATCATTGACAAATTCTATGCCTGAGCCATCTGATTTTTTAACCGCTTTTACTCCTGTTCCTTCTCTAGTATCAGTTGGAGCGGTGAAAGTATTAATATAAGCTATGGCATCATCAAGACTTTGAATATCAGCATTAAAAATATTTACACCATTTAAAGTTATATCTAAAGTTACTTTATTGTCCTTATCACCCCAAAAAATTACTGGGTTTTGAGTTGACGTATTGTTAGGATCAAATACTTTTTGTCCTCCTGTATTTGTAGTGTATTTTGCATCTGCGTATGAAACCCAAATTCCTTGTCCATCTCTTAGATTTAGCCCTGTTCCTTTTGCATTAAATAAAGCTCCTGCATCTACGCCTTTTTCTGTTACTTCAACCGAATTTTTAGAAGTAGTATAAAACTGAGTGGTTCCTGTATCGTTTTCATCTTCAGCTTTGTTGGTTTTAGTATTATAGCCATGAACTGAGTCAAGTCCATATAAATTCGTGCTTGAAGTTCCTATATTTAAACCACTATTTAAATTTGCTTTGATAGCTACTTCGGTTGATTTTGCTGCAGGGATATGCATGCCTGGATCGATGAAAATGTTTTGTGGAGTTCTTGAGCTATCTATGGTTTGATCATCCCAGTTGATATTCCAACCTTGAACCACATAACCAGCATTGTTTACGAAATTCCCATAAGCATCAAGTTTAAAGTCTCCACTTCTTGTAAGATAGTTTGTAAGACCGCCATCATCACTCACCATGAAAAAACCATCACCATTGATAGCAACGTCAGTGTTTTTATCTGTAGTTTGAACTGAACCTTGAGAGTGAATTCTTGTAGTAGAACTTACTGAAACGCCAAGACCGATTTGAAGTGGGTTTTGTCCACCTCTTCCATCAGTTGGAGTTGTAGCGATTTTTACTGTTTGGCTAAACATAGTTCCAAAATCTGCACGAGAGTATTTAAAACCAGTGGTATTAACATTTGAAATGTTATTACCTTCAACATCCATCGCAACTTGATGTGCTTGTAGTCCGCTTACGCCAGACCAAAGTGATCTCATCATCTTAAATCCTTTATAAAATATTGCTTTAAAAATTTAACGCTTTGGCTTTAAAAACTTTTGCGTTTATGTGAAGTTTTACAAGCAAGTTCTGTTCCAACTTTTGAAATTTTTTATGAATTTTTTAAAAATTTATAGAAAAAATTTAAAGGTATTTTAGGAGTTTATGGAGCTTTGGACTTTTGTGTAATGAAAATTACCAAAATCATACCCTAACTCTTAAATTTGCCGCATGGGTTAAAGCCACTGCTATAGCATCTGTGATATCTAAAGGCTTGATATCTTTGCTAAGTCCTAAAAGTCTTTTTACCATAAAAGCAACTTGTTCTTTGGTTGCTTTGGCTTTTCCTGTGACGGCTTTTTTCACTTGTAAGGGAGTGTATTCTGCAAAGTCTCCATGAATTTGAAGAATTTTTAAAGATAGAGCTCCGCGAAATTGTGCGAGTTTTAAAACAGTTTTTGGATTGTAAGCAAAAAAGATATCTTCTATAGCCACCTCATCAAAAGAATGATTTTTAAAAATCAAATCCAAACCCTCGCAAAGCTCTGTGATTTGATACTGTAAAGTACTTGGCTTTATCTTTATAAGCCCTGCTTCTATGAGAATGTTTTTTCCTTTGCTGGCTTCTATGATAGCATAACCGCAATTTTTTGAACCTGGATCTATACCTAAAATTTTCAAATTCATACCTTTTGAAAATAAAATACAAAAGCGGATTTTAACCTTTTTTTATGAAATTTAAGATAAAATTTATACATTATGCAAAATTTAAAGAGAGATTATGAATCCAAGCCAAATACTTGAAAATTTAAAAAAAGAATTAAGCGAAAACGAATACGAAAACTATCTATCAAATTTAAAATTCAACGAAAAGCAAAGCAAAGCAGATCTTTTGGTTTTTAATGCTCCAAATGAACTCATGGCTAAATTCATACAAACAAAGTACGGCAAAAAAATCGCACATTTTTATGAAGTGCAAAGCGGAAATAAAGCCATCATAAACATACAAGCACAAAGTACTAAACAAAGCAACAAAAGCACAAAAATCGACATAGCTCATATAAAGGCACAAAGCACGATTTTAAATCCTTCTTTTACTTTTGAAAGTTTTGTTGTGGGGGATTCTAACAAATACGCTTATGGAGCATGTAAAGCCGTAGCGCATAAAGACAAACTTGGAAAACTTTATAATCCAATCTTTGTTTATGGGCCTACAGGACTTGGAAAAACACATTTACTTCAAGCAGTTGGAAATGCAAGTTTAGAAATGGGAAAAAAAGTCATTTACGCTACAAGTGAAAATTTTATCAATGATTTTACTTCAAATTTAAAAAATGGCTCTTTAGATAAATTTCATGAAAAGTATAGAAACTGCGATGTTTTGCTTATAGATGATGTGCAGTTTTTAGGAAAAACCGATAAAATTCAAGAAGAATTTTTCTTTATATTTAATGAAATCAAAAACAACGATGGACAAATCATCATGACTTCAGACAATCCACCCAACATGCTAAAAGGCATAACCGAACGCTTAAAAAGTCGTTTTGCACATGGGATCATAGCTGATATAACTCCACCTCAACTAGATACAAAAATAGCCATCATAAGAAAAAAATGTGAATTTAATGATATCAATCTTTCTAATGATATCATAAACTATATCGCCACTTCTTTAGGAGATAATATAAGAGAAATCGAAGGTATCATCATAAGTTTAAATGCTTATGCAACCATACTAGGACAAGAAATCACACTCGAACTTGCCAAAAGTGTGATGAAAGATCATATCAAAGAAAAGAAAGAAAATATCACCATAGATGATATTTTATCTTTAGTATGTAAAGAATTTAACATCAAACCAAGCGATGTGAAATCCAATAAAAAAACTCAAAATATAGTCACAGCAAGACGCATTGTGATTTACCTAGCTAGGACACTTACAGCTTTAACTATGCCACAACTTGCGAATTATTTTGAAATGAAAGATCATACAGCTATTTCACATAATGTTAAAAAAATCACAGAAATGATAGAAAATGATGCTTCTTTAAAAGCAAAAATCGAAGAACTTAAAAACAAAATTCTTGTTAAAAGTCAAAGTTAAGTGAAAGGATGTGAAAAAATAAATTCTAGAGTGTGAAAAAAAGAAATTAAGCAAAGTATGATAAAATACAAATTTGATTATTTTGCTTTGAAGAATTTCACAATTTCAACAAGCTTATTATTACAACGAATTTAAATTAAAATAAACCAAGGAGAAAAAATGAAGTTAAGTATCAATAAAAATACTTTAGAATCTGCAGTGATTTTATGTAATGCTTATGTAGAAAAAAAAGACTCAAGCACCATTACTTCTCATCTTTTTTTTCATGCTGATGAAGACAAACTTCTTATTAGAGCTAGTGATTATGAAATAGGTATCAACTATAAAATAAAAAAAATCCGCGTAGAATCAAGTGGTTTTGCTACTGCAAATGCAAAAAGTATTGCAGATGTTATTAAAAGCTTAAATAATGAAGAAGTTGTTTTAGAAACTATTGATAATTTCTTATTTATAAGACAAAAAAGTACAAAATACAAACTTCCTATGTTTAATCACGAAGATTTTCCAAATTTTCCAAATACAGAAGGAAAAAACCAATTTGACATTGATTCAAGTGATTTAAGCCGTTCTCTTAAAAAGATATTACCAAGTATTGATACAAACAACCCAAAATACTCCTTAAATGGTGCATTTTTAGATATAAAAACAGATAAAATTAACTTCGTAGGAACTGATACAAAACGCCTTGCAATCTATACTTTAGAAAAAGCAAATAATCAAGAATTCAGTTTTAGTATCCCTAAAAAAGCTATCATGGAAATGCAAAAACTTTTCTATGAAAAAATAGAAATTTTTTATGATCAAAATATGCTTATCGCTAAAAATGAAAACTTTGAATTCTTTACAAAACTTATTAACGATAAATTTCCAGATTATGAAAAAGTTATACCAAAAACTTTCAAACAAGAACTTAGCTTTTCAACTGAAGATTTTATAGATAGTCTTAAAAAAATCAGCGTTGTAACTGAAAAAATGAAACTTCATTTTAACAAAGATAAAATCATCTTTGAAGGTATAAGTTTAGACAATATGGAAGCAAAAACAGAACTTGAAATTCAAACAGGAGTGAGTGAAGAATTTAATCTTACTATAAAAATCAAATATTTACTTGACTTCTTAACTTCTATAGAAGAAGAAAAATTCACTTTAAGTGTAAATGAACCTAATTCAGCATTTATAGTCAAATCCCAAGGACTATCAATGATTATCATGCCTATGGTTTTATAATAAGAACAAGTAAAAGATAAAGGAAAAATATGCAAGAAAATTACGGTGCGAGTAATATTAAAGTCCTAAAAGGCCTAGAAGCTGTTAGAAAACGCCCAGGTATGTATATAGGAGATACAAACATAGGCGGACTTCATCATATGATTTATGAAGTTGTGGATAATTCTATCGATGAAGCTATGGCAGGACATTGTGATACTATAGATGTAGAAATCACTACTGAAGGAAGCTGTATAGTTAGTGATAATGGTCGTGGTATTCCTGTTGATATGCACCCAACTGAAAATATGCCAACTTTAACCGTTGTTTTAACTGTCCTTCATGCAGGGGGAAAATTCGATAAAGATACTTATAAAGTTTCAGGTGGTTTGCACGGTGTTGGGGTTTCAGTTGTAAATGCACTCTCTAAAAAACTTGTAGCTACAGTTGAAAGAAATGGAGAAATTTATCGTCAAGAATTTTCAGAAGGTAAAGTTATCAGTGAATTTGGTGTGATAGGAAAAAGTAAAAAGACAGGAACAACTATAGAATTTTGGCCTGATGATCAAATTTTTGAAGTGACTGAATTTGATTATGAAATTTTGGCTAAAAGATTTCGTGAACTTGCATACTTAAATCCAAAAATCACTATAAATTTTAAAGATAACCGCGTAGGCAAACATGAAAGTTTTCACTTTGAAGGTGGAATTTCTCAGTTTGTTACAGACTTAAATAAAAAAGAAGCTTTAACTAAAGCAATTTTCTTTAGCGTAGATGAAGAAGATATGAATGTTGAAGTAGCTTTGCTTTACAATGATACTTATAGCGAAAATTTACTCTCTTTTGTAAATAATATCAAAACTCCAGATGGTGGAACACATGAAGCTGGTTTTAGAATGGGCTTAACTCGTGTGATAAGTAACTATATAGAAGCAAATGCAAGTGCTAGAGAAAAAGATAATAAAATCACGGGTGAAGATGTGCGTGAAGGTTTAATCGCTGTTGTGAGTGTAAAGGTGCCTGAACCACAATTTGAAGGACAAACCAAAGGAAAACTTGGTTCAACTTATGTGCGTCCTATAGTTTCAAAAGCAAGTTTTGAGTATTTGACTAAATATTTTGAAGAAAATCCTATCGAAGCTAAAGCTATAATGAACAAAGCTTTAATGGCTGCTCGTGGTAGAGAAGCAGCGAAAAAAGCCAGAGAATTAACGCGTAAAAAAGAAAGTTTAAGCGTAGGAACTTTACCAGGGAAATTAGCTGATTGTCAAAGTAAAGATCCAAGTGAAAGTGAAATTTATCTTGTGGAAGGGGATTCTGCAGGAGGTTCTGCAAAACAAGGTAGAGAAAGATCTTTCCAAGCTATACTGCCTTTGCGTGGTAAAATTTTAAATGTTGAAAAAGCAAGACTAGATAAAATTTTAAAATCTGAGCAAATTCAAAATATGATTACCGCTTTTGGCTGTGGTATAGGTGAAGATTTTGATCTTTCAAAACTTAGATATCATAAAATCATCATCATGACAGATGCGGATGTTGATGGATCTCATATACAAACCTTGCTTTTAACTTTCTTCTTCCGTTTTATGAATGAACTTGTAACAAATGGACATATTTATCTAGCACAACCACCTTTATATCTTTATAAAAAAGCTAAAAAGCAAATTTATTTAAAAGATGAAAAAGCTTTGAGCGAATACCTGATAGAAACGGGAATAGAAGGTTTAAACTATGAAGGTATAGGAATGAATGATTTAAAAGATTATTTAAAAATCGTTGCAGCTTATCGTGCGATTTTAAAAGATCTTGAAAAGCGTTTTAATGTGATTTCTGTGATACGCTATATGATAGAAAATTCAAATTTAGTTAAAGGAAATAATGAAGAATTATTTAGTGTAATCAAACAATTTTTAGAAACACAAGGACACAATATCTTAAATCATTATATCAACGAAAATGAAATTCGAGCTTTCGTTCAAACTCAAAATGGCTTAGAAGAACTTGTGATCAATGAAGAACTTTTCACTCATCCACTATATGAAGAAGCAAGTTATATTTTTGATAAGATTAAAGATAGAGGCTTGGAATTTGATAAAGATATTTTAGAAGTTCTTGAAGATGTTGAAACCAATGCTAAAAAAGGTGCTACTATACAACGCTATAAAGGTTTAGGGGAAATGAATCCTGAGCAACTTTGGGAAACCACAATGGATCCAAGCGTAAGAAGACTTTTAAAAATCACTATTGAAGATGCACAAAGTGCAAATGATACCTTTAATCTCTTTATGGGTGATGAGGTTGAACCAAGACGCGATTATATCCAAGCACACGCTAAAGATGTAAAACATTTGGATGTGTAAATTTATCATTGAAGAAATGATTTCTTCAATGAGTTTTGTTTTGTAAGAGTATAGCTAGAGGAATTCTTCTTCTTGTATCGTATTTTTCTCCATAATATTTTTCAAGATAATTTAAAATTTTTTCTTCATCTTCAGGTTCTATTTCCCAAAGTCCTTCACTATCTTGCATCCATCTTATAGCTGCTAACCAAGCTTTTCTACTTGCGTGCATATTGGTAATGAGATTGGATCCATGACAAGCTAAACAATTTGCTTCCACTAAAGGTGAATCAGGATCGATAATCAATCCTGTATCAGGGTTAATTTCAAGATTTTGAGCCCAACTTGCACTTAAAAACAATGCTAAGATCAATATAATTTTTTTCATACTTAAACTCCATAAACATTAACTCTATGGCATGCATTATTGATATATCCTCCTGGATTCCACTGTGCTAAAACCATAGGTTGACTGTTACCTTGACTATCGATAGCTCTTGCCCAAATTTCATAATATCCTTTTGTTGGTATTGATATTTGAGCACTCCATTTTTGCCATGCTAATCTATTTAATGGTTTTTCTACCTTTGCTTTAGTCCATGTTACGCCATAATCATTGCTTATATAAACTTCACTAACTTCAAGTTCGCCAGCCCAAGCTTTACCTCTAACTTCAAATTTTTTATTTGTTTTTATTTCAGAACCATTTTTGATATTAGTGATTACAGATCTTATAGGCATTGATTCTATGATTTTCATCTCGCCTTTATAGTTAAAATCTCCTGGTTTTACTGGATTTACAGGAACTTTATAAGAACCTTCCATTTTTTCACCATCATGAATTTTATTTCTTACTGAAATTTTATAAAGCCATTTACCGCTTGTACTTGCAGGATAACCACCGCAAACAAGTCTAAGCGGATAGCCATTAACTAAAGGAATATCTTTACCTTCATAAGCCCAAGCAATTAAAGTTTCATCTTGTAAAGCTTTAGAAATAGGAACTCCTCTACTAATAGGTGAAGTTTCTTCACCATTTAATTTTGTATCTATACCATAATATCCGATATACACCGCATCATTTTTGATGCCACAATCTTTTAAAATATCTTTTAAACGCACTCCTGTCCATCTACCACAAGCTACTGCACCATAACCCCATTGAGTTCCTTTTGTGCTAGGTATAACTTCGGATCTACCATTTCCACCGCATTCAACTGTTAAGGCATAAGTATAGGTTTTAAATTTCTTTTTTAAATCTTCTATGGTGTAAGATTTTTTATTGATAATGCTTTCTCCATCGATTTCTAAAGTCCAACCTTTATGAAGTCTTTCTTTTATCGTTTCTAGGCTTGGTGGTAAGCCATTATTTCTAACAAAGAAATTTTCAGGTTTTGTAAAATCAGAATCAAGAGCATAAATTTCAGTTTCTGCTGTTAATGGTTTTTCACCATGATAGATAAGATCTTTTTTACCTTCTATTTTAAAATCAGGCAATTCTTTTGCCAAAGCCTTACTTCCTAAAAAATTCTCAAAAGAAAAATTTGACAATACACTAATGCCAAATAAACCAAGTCCTATATTTTTTAGAAAGTCTCTACGATTTTCTTTTTGATCGTTTTGTTTCATTGAAATATCCTTAAATATTTATATAATCTTTTATTTTATTATAAATTTTAAAAATTTAAATAATTAATTATATTAATTATTTAAATTAAAAAAATTAATTATTTTTATAATTTTACATATTAAAATAAAATCATCATATGTTCGAGTTTTATTACATTTTAACTAAGTTTTTTCTACAATTAAATTTTTAAAATTATTTAAGGAATGATTTTGACTTTACTTACTAATCCTATCATTATCAGTGTTGTTTTGATGACTTTACTTTGTTTGCTTCGTTTTAATGTGCTTTTGAGTCTTTTGATTTCAGCTCTTGTTGCAGGTGTATTTTCTCATCTTGAACTCGTAGATACTATGAATATACTTATAAGCGGAATGAAAGAAAATTTAAAAACAGCTCTTAGCTATATACTCTTAGGAGCCATTGCCGCAGCGATTTCAAAGACAAATTTAACTGCATATTTGATTAAGATAGTAAGCCATTTTATATCTCATAAAAAATATTTATTGCTTTTGTTTATAGCTTTGATTTCTTGTTTTTCTCAAAATTTAATTCCTATTCATGTGGCTTTTATACCTTTGTTAATTCCACCTCTTTTAAGTCTTTTTAATAAACTTAAAATCGATCGTAGAGCGGTTGCTTGTGCTTTAACTTTTGGACTTACTACGCCTTATATGGTTTTGCCAGTAGGCTTTGGACTTACTTTTCAAGATCTTTTAAAAGATAATTTAAATGCAAATAATGTAAGTGTATCTTTAAATGATGTTACAAATACTATGTATTTTGCTGCTATTTGTATGATAACAGGACTTTTTCTAGCGCTTTTTGTGTTTTATCGTAAGCCAAGAGAGTATCAAGAAGTAGAAATTGCTAAAGTAAATTTAGAAAATCTTGAAATGACTCGTAAGGAATGGGGCGTTTTAGCTGGGCTTGTTTTAACTTTAATTTTGCAAATTTTGACTATGAATTTACCTTTATCAGGGCTTTTGGGTTTTGTTTTAATGGTTATTTTGGGTGGAGTTGAATTTTCAAAAGTCAATGAAGTTTTTGATGATGGACTTAAAATGATGGGTTTTATAGCTTTTGTTATCCTTGTTGCTGCAGGATATGGAGAAGTTTTAAAAGAAAGTGGATCAGTAGTAGAGCTTGTAAATTCAGTCGTTCCTTGGATGGAACAAAGTAAATTTTTAGCAGTATTTTTTATGCTTTTAATAGGACTTATCATCACTATGGGTATAGGTACTTCTTTTGGAACTATACCTATCATAGCTACGCTTTTTTGTCCTATTTGTTTGGAACTTGGTTTTAGTACAGCACTTATTATATTTATCTTAGGAGTAGCAGGAGCTTTAGGAGATGCAGGAAGTCCAGCCAGTGAAACAACCATGGGAACTACTGTAGGATTAAATGCTGATAAACAACACGATCATATTAAAGATACTTGCATACCAACTTTTATTTTTTATAATGGCTCATTATTGATTTTAGGTAGTATTATCGCCATGTTTTTATAATTTTTACAAATCTATCAAAATATTTTTTAATTTATTTATTTTTAAGATAAAAATTATATCGATTTTAAAAAAATGTATGCTATAATCCTTTATAAAGCTAACAAAATTTAAATCAGTCTTATAAGGAGAGCAGAATGGATTTAGAAAATATCCTAGAAAATAATCAAAGCATAGGTTTATATCACCCAAAGAACGAACATGATGCCTGCGGTATCGCTGCAATTGCTAATATACGCGGTATTGCCTCTTATAAGGTTATTTGTGATGCTTTAGAAATTTTGATGAATCTTGAGCACCGAGGTGGTGCAGGAGCTGAAGAAAATTCAGGTGATGGAGCGGGGATTTTGATCCAAATTCCACATGATTTTTTTAAAACTCAAGAATTAGGTTTTGAACTCCCTAAAAAGGGTGATTATGCCGTAGCACAGATGTTTTTATCACCCAATACTGATGCAAAAGAAGAAGCAAAAGAGATATTTTTACAAGGTTTAAAGGATAAAAAACTTGAATTTTTAGGTTTTAGAGAAGTGCCTTTTAATCCTAGCGATATAGGTGCAAGTGCTTTAAAAGCTATGCCTTATTTTTTACAAGCCTTTGTGAAAAAACCAAGTAAAATAAGTGCAGGACTTGAGTTTGAAAGAGTGCTTTATAGTACGCGTCGCCTTATAGAAAAAAGAGCTATTAATGTGCCAAAATTTTATTTTTCAAGTTTTTCTTCACGTACCATAGTTTATAAAGGAATGCTTCTTTCAACTCAATTGAGCGATTTTTATCTTGATTTTAAAGATGTCAATATGAAATCAGCTATCGCTTTGGTGCATTCTCGCTTTTCGACTAACACCTTCCCAAGTTGGGAAAGAGCCCACCCAAACCGCTATATGGTACATAATGGAGAGATTAATACCATACGCGGAAATGTTGATAGCATAAGAGCTAGAGAAGGTTTGATGCAAAGTGAGTATTTTGAAAATTTAGATGAAATTTTTCCCATCATAGCTAAATCTAGCAGTGATTCTGCAATGTTTGATAATACTTTAGAATTTTTAGCTCTAAATGGTCGCACTTTAGAAGAAGCTTTTATGATGATGGTGCCAGAACCTTGGCATAAAAATGAAAACATGGAAAGCAAAAAGCGTGCTTTTTATGAATATCATTCTTTATTGATGGAGCCTTGGGATGGACCTGCTGCTATAGTTTTTACTGATGGAGTGATTATGGGGGCGAGTTTGGATAGAAATGGTTTTCGTCCTTCAAGGTATTATCTTACAAAAGATGATATGCTCATACTTTCAAGTGAAACAGGGGCTTTAAAACTTGATGAAAAAAATATTAAAGCCAAAAAACGCTTAGAACCTGGAAAACTTTTACTCGTTGATACAGCAAGAGGTAGGGTTATAGCTGATAATGAAATCAAAGAGCATTATGCTAATGCTAAGCCTTATAAAAAATGGCTTAAAAATTTAGTTGAACTTGAAAAACAAAAAAGCGGAGTTTATAAACATCAGTTTTTAAAAGAAGATGAGGTTTTAAAACTTCAAAAAGCTTTTGGTTGGAGTTATGATGAGCTTAAAATGAGTGTGGCTGCTATGGCTCAAAATGGTAAAGAAGCTATAGCAGCTATGGGTGTAGATACTCCTTTGGCTATACTTTCTAAAACTTATCAACCTTTGTATAATTATTTTAAACAACTTTTTGCACAAGTAACTAATCCTCCTCTTGATGCCATAAGAGAAGAGATCGTTACTTCTACAAGGATTTATCTAGGAAGTGAAGGCAATTTATTAAAACCTGATGAAAACAATGCAAAACGCGTAAAAATAGCCTTGCCTGTGATAAGTAATGAAGAACTTTTTGAAGTTAAGGCTTTAAATAAATTTCAAGTTAAAGAATTTTCTATACTTTATGATTATTCTAAAAAAACTTTAGAAAAGGCTTTAGATGAGCTTTGCGTTAAGATAGAAGATGAGGTTAAAAAAGGTGTTTCTATTATCATTTTAAGCGATAAAGGAGTGGATGAAAAAAACGCTTATATCCCCGCTTTGCTTGCTGTTTCTGGAGTGCATAATCATCTAGTAAGAAAAAATTTAAGAACACACACAAGTCTTATTATCGAAAGTGGTGAACCTAGAGAAATTCATCATTTTGCATGTCTTTTAGGTTATGGTGCGACTGTTATTAATCCTTATTTGGTTTATGAGAGCATACAAAAACTCATTGTCAATAAAGATTTAAATTTAAGTTATGAAAAGGCGGTAGAAAATTTCATCAAGGCAAGTTCAAGTGGCATAGTCAAAATTGCTTCTAAAATGGGAGTTTCTACCTTGCAAAGTTATAATGGCTCTGCACTTTTTGAATGTTTGGGCTTAAGCTCTAAGGTGATTGATAAATACTTCACTTCTACAACTTCACGCATTGAAGGTATGGATTTAGAAGATTTTGAAAAAGAACTCATTGCTTTACACAAACATGCTTTTAACGATACACATAAGGCTTTAGATTCTAAAGGAATTCATGGTTTTAGAAGTGCTAAAGAAGAACATTTAATCGATCCGCTTGTGATTTTTAATCTTCAGCAAGCTTGTCGCAACAAAGACTATAAAAGCTTTAAAAAATACTCGGCTTTAGTAGATGAAAAACAAGTTAATTTGCGTTCTTTGATGGAATTTGATTTTAGTGAAGCTATCAGTATAGATAAGGTTGAAAGTGTAGAAAGTATAGTTAAACGCTTTAGAACAGGGGCGATGAGTTATGGTTCTATTTCTAAAGAAGCACACGAGTGTTTAGCACAGGCTATGAATAAAATAGGTGCTAAATCAAATTCAGGTGAAGGTGGCGAGGATGAAGAACGCTATGAAATCAAAGAGGGTGTGGATAAAAATTCAGCCATTAAGCAAGTAGCAAGTGGGCGTTTTGGCGTGGATTTAAACTACTTAAGTCATGCAAAAGAAATTCAAATCAAAGTCGCTCAAGGCGCAAAACCAGGTGAAGGCGGACAATTAATGGGCTTTAAAGTCTATCCTTGGATAGCTAAGGCTAGACATTCTACTGCAGGTGTGACGCTTATTTCCCCACCTCCTCATCATGATATTTATTCTATAGAAGATTTAGCTCAACTTATTTATGACCTAAAAAATGCTAACAAAGACGCTAAAATTTCAGTAAAACTTGTAAGCGAAAATGGCATAGGAACGGTTGCTGCAGGTGTGGCTAAGGCAGGAGCGAATTTAATCCTTGTTTCAGGTTATGATGGAGGTACAGGTGCAAGTCCTAGAACTTCTATACCGCATGCAGGAATTCCTTGGGAGTTAGGTTTGGCTGAAACGCATCAAACTTTGATTTTAAACAAGCTTAGAGATAGGGTAAGATTAGAAACTGATGGAAAGCTTATGAATGGGCGTGATTTAGCCATAGCAGCACTTTTAGGAGCTGAAGAATTTGGTTTTGCAACCGCACCTTTGATTGTTTTAGGTTGTACAATGATGAGAGTTTGTCATCTCAATACCTGTCCTTTTGGTATAGCCACTCAAGATACAGAACTTAGGGATCGTTTCAAAGGTAAAGTAGATGATGTGGTAAATTTTATGTATTTTATAGCCGAGGAGCTTAGAGAATACATGGCAAGGCTTGGTTTTGAACGCCTTGATGATATGATAGGTCGTGTGGATAAACTCCGCCAAAAAAGTGTGCAAGGTAAAGCAGGAAAGCTCAATTTAGATAAAATTTTAAAATCCTTGCCTACTTATAATAGAACCGCTGTGCATTTTAAAGACTATAAAGATAACAAGCTTGAAAAAACGATTGATTATAGAATTTTACTTCCGCTTTGTAAAAATGCTGTGGAGAAAAAAGAGCCTATCAAACTTTCTTTAGAAGTAGGAAATCAAAGCCGTACTTTTGCGACTATGCTTTCAAGTGAAATTTTAAAAACTTATGGAAAAGATGCTTTAGATGAAGATAGTATCCATATCAAAGCTATAGGCAATGCAGGTAATAGCTTTGGAGCGTTTTTGTTAAAGGGCATTAAACTTGAGATTATAGGCGATAGCAATGATTATTTAGGCAAGGGTTTAAGCGGGGGAAAAATCATTGCGAAAATTTCAAATGAAGCCACTTTTTCACCTGAAGAAAATATCATCGCAGGAAATGCTTGTTTGTATGGTGCGACTGAAGGTGAAGTGTATTTAGATGGTATAGCGGGGGAAAGATTTTGTGTAAGAAATTCAGGGGCTTTGGCTGTGGTTTTAGGAACAGGCGTGCATGGTTGTGAATATATGACAGGTGGGCAAGTTGTAGTTCTTGGAGATGTGGGTGCGAATTTCGCTGCTGGTATGAGTGGGGGCGTTGTTTATATTTTTGGAAGACACAATGAAGCTCATGTAAATACCGAGCTTGTGGATATTAAAGATCTTAATGCTAAGGATGAAAAAGAATTAAAAGCTGTGATAGAAAAACATATCGCTTATACAGATTCTAAAAAGGCTAAAGATATTTTAGAAAAATTCGATAAAAAAGACTTTTTTAAAGTCATGCCAAGAGATTATGAAAAGATGTTAAAAATGCTTGATCTTTGTAAAAATGAAAAAGATCCAAATTTAGCAGCATTTTTGAAAATCACACAAAAATAAGGAGTAAAAATGGCAGGATTTCAATCACCAATAACAATTAATGAAGCAATGCAAAGAGTAAAAAACAATGAATATTTACTTCCAGCATTTCAAAGAGAGTATGTTTGGGAGCCTTGGCAGATAGAAGAATTATTTGATTCACTAATGCGAGGCTATCCTATAAGTTCTATGCTTTTTTGGAAAGTAAAAGATGAAAGTAAAACAGCTTGGAAATTTTATAGATTTTTAGATTATTATCGTGAGTACTATCATACACACAATGATTATTTTAACACCTCAAGTCATAAAGATTTTGATGCAATTTTAGATGGACAACAAAGATTAACTTCTCTTTATCTTGCTCTTTTTGGAAATTATGATATTCATAGATTGTATAATAAATGGGAAGATAATGATAGATATTTTAAAATTTGTCATTTTTATTTTAACCTTACTCAAAGTGAGAAACCAAAAAACGAAAATGTTGAATATGAATTTTTGTGGCTTGATAGACTAGAGACGAAAGAGCAAAATATTTATATTGATAAACATCAGCAAAAATGGTTTAGGTGCAAAAGTATTTATAATATTTCAGATGTCAATGATATTATGGAATTTGCTGAAACTAATAATTTGCAAAAGGAAGAGAGAAAGCGTTTAAGTGAATTTCATACTTTGATTTTTAATACTAAAGATGAATCAAAAATTAATTTCTATTTAGAAGAAGAACAAGATCCAGATAAAGCGGTTAATATTTTTATTAGAATTAATTCAAATGGTGAGCCTCTTGATTATTCTGATATTTTATTTAGTATTGCTATTGCAAATTGGAATAAAATTGATGCAAGAACAGAAATAAATAATCTTGTAGATAAAATTAATGAAAATTTCGATATCTCTAAAGATTTAATCCTTAAAGGATTTTTATATTTATTCCATAACAATATTAAATTTCAAATCAATAGTTTTGATAAAAATTTTATAGAATCCATAGAAGCTAAATGGGAAGGTATAAAAAATGCTTTTATCGAAACATTTAGATTGCTTAGAAGTTTTGGATTTGAAGCAAAAACACTTTCATCAAATAATGCTATTTTACCCATTTTATATTTTATTTATCATAAAAATTTGACAAATAATATAGTAGATTCTGTCAAATGTAATGAAAATAGAGCTATAATAAAAAAATGGTTGTTAAGGGCAATTATTTTAAAGCCTTTTGGTGGAAGTAGTGATACGGTATTGTCTAACATGCGTAAAGCTTTTATTAAAGATTTTAAGCAAAATAGTGGCTTTTTTGATAGAGAAATAGAATTATTTCCATTGGAAGAAATTGAAAAAGAGGCAAAATATATACAAACAATAGATGAAGAATATTTAGAAAATAATGTCATAGAATGCCGTAAAAATAGTCCTGAAGCGTTTGCTGTGTTATCTTTACTTTATCCAAATTTAGATTATAAAAATAATAATTTTCATAAAGATCATTTGCATCCAGAGTCCGCATATAAAGAATATGAAAAACTTTATAAAGCTACAGATAATTGTATTTCTTTTAATATTTATGATTCTTTACCAAATTTACAAATGCTTGATGCAAATGAAAATGAATCTAAAAATAACAAACCTTTAAAGCAATGGGTAAATGAAAAATGTAATGGAAATAGAAAGGAATTTTTAGGAAAACACTTAATTCCTGATGTTGATTTATCTTTGGAAAATTTTAATAATTTTATAGAAGAAAGAAAAAAAATTATTATAGACAAGCTAAAAAGTATATTAAATAAGGAGTAAAAATGGGAAATGCAAGAGGTTTTTTAGATTTTAAAAGGGTAGATTTTAAAAAAGTTGCTCCTAAAGAAAGAGTTTTAAATTTCAAAGAATTTACAACGCTTTTAGACAAGAAAGAACAAGAAATTCAAGGCGGGCGTTGTATGGATTGTGGTGTGGCCTTTTGTCATACGGGTGTGATGAGCGAAGGAAAAGATGTGGGCTGTCCTTTAAACAATCTCATTCCTGAATGGAACGATCTTATTTACCGTTCTTTATGGAAAGAAGCTTATGAAAGACTTGATCTTACCAATCCTTTTCCTGAATTTACCGGTCGTGTTTGCCCTGCTCCTTGTGAGGATTCTTGTGTGTGTGCGATTAATGGAAAAAGCGTAAGCATCAAAAATAACGAGCTAGCCATCATAGAAAATGCTTTTAAAGAAAATTTAGTAAGAGTAAATAAACCTAAGCAATACAATGGCAAAAAAATCGCTATCATAGGAAGTGGACCTGCTGGGCTTGCTTGTGCTAATACCTTAAATTCACTCGGCTACAAGGTAAGCGTTTTTGAAAGAAGCGATAAAATAGGCGGACTTTTGATGTATGGTATCCCTGATATGAAGCTTGATAAAAGTATAGTTGATAGACGCGTTGATTTGCTTAAAAAAAGCGGGATTGAATTTAAAGTGAATGAAAATATAGACAGCAAAGATAAGGTTTCAAAACTTCTAAAAGAATTTGATGCCTTAGTACTTTGCACAGGAGCAAGTAAGCCTATAGATCTTGATATAGAAGGTAGAAAACTAAAGGGCGTTGAATTTGCTCTTGATTTTTTAACGCAAAATACCAAAACTTTGTTAAAAACAGGTAAGGGTGCAGATGCAGCTAAAGGTAAAAATGTCTTGGTTATAGGAAGCGGGGATACAAGTGTTGATTGTATTGCTGTGGCTACAAGACAAGGGGCTAAATCTATAGTGCGTTTTGAAAGAAGTCCAAAAAGACTTTTGCAAAGAAGCCAAAACAATCCTTGGCCTTTAAAAGCTGACATTTTTACTACTGATTATGGTTTAGAAGAAGCCATTGCTATATATGGCAAAGATCCTAGAGAATATCAAAAAATGACAAAGAAATTTTTAGGAAAAACTTATGTAGAAGGCGTTGAAGCAAATGATTTAAAACGCGAGTTTAAAGAAGGTAAAGCTATAAATGTTGAAATTCCAAATTCTAAAAAAACTTATAAAGTGGATTTAGTACTTTTAGCTATGGGTTTTAGCGGGTGCGAAGAAGCTATCTCTAAAAATTTTGGAGTGAAATTAGATGAGAAAAACAACATAAGCACAGAAAATTTCCAAACTACTCATAAAAAAATCTTTGCTTGCGGAGATGCTAGAAAAGGACAATCTTTAGTTGTTTGGGCTATAAAAGATGGTATAGAATGTGCTTTGAGTTTGCATCAAAATTTAGCAAAATAATCATAAAAGTTTAAAACTTTTTCGGTGGAGTTTGCAAATTCCAAATTTAGCTATAAGTTTTTTATGAGCTTTTGTGCCATAGGCTTTGTTTTTTTCAAATTCATAATAAGGAAAGTCTTTAGCTAAGAAATTCATCACCCTATCTTTACTAACTTTTGCAAGTATGCTAGCTGCACTTACTTGCAAAATGCTAGTATCGGCTTTGATTTGTGTTTTTATCCCATTTATACCTAGGTTGGTATTTCCATCATATAAGAAGTTATTTTCTGTTTTAAAATGCTTTTTTATAAGCTTTAAGCCTGTTTTTAAACAAGTGCTTAAGCCTAGTGCGTCGATTTGTTCTGAAGAAAAAGCAAGTATGAGATAGTTTGAATTTTTGATGATGATTTCATAAAGTTCTTCGCGTTTTTTTTCGCTTAGTTTTTTAGAATCGCACAACCCATCAAGTTTTTTGTTCAGTTTGCAAGCCGCCATCATCATAGGACCTGCTAAAGCACCGCGTCCTGCTTCATCAATACCGATTAAATTTATATCAAATTCGTTTAAAAGTTCTTTTGTGTCAAATAAAGTTTTCAAAATTTTTCTAAAAAGAAGGGCAAAAATGCCCTTTTATTCTACTGTAATATCATTTTTGATTTTTTCAAAAAGCTTATCACCTATGCCTTTAACTTTTTTAAGATCATCAATACTTGTAAAATTTGCTTCTTTGCGGTATTCTAAAATCGCTTTAGCCTTAGCTTCGCCAATACTATTTAAACTTTTTAATTCTTTTAGTGTTGCAGTGTTGATATTTACAGCACCAAAGAGAAAAGCCGTTAAAGCAAAAAATAAAAATAGTAATTTTTTCATTTTCTTATCCTTTTATTAAAAAATAATTATAATATTATCTTAAAAAGGATAAGAATTTCTTAACTTAACCTAAAAATTCGCGTTTAAAATACTCTTTTGGTGCTTTACATAAAGGACAGGCTGCTGGAGCTTTTTTGCCACGATGTATATGTCCACATACTTCACAAACCCATAATTCTTCTACTTCGCTATTAAAAAATTCTTCTTCTTCAAGCATTTTTTTAAGTGCTAGATATTCTCTTTCGTGTTCTATCTCTACTTTACCAATAGCTGTAAATAATCTCGCTATAGCCTTTTTACCTTCATCTTCAGCAATTTTTGCAAAATTTGGATACATAGTTGTGTGCTCATAGTTTTCACCTTCTGCAGCACTTACTAGGTTTTTTGTAGTTACTTCTAAAGGTTTGCCGTCAACGATTTCATGATATGCTTTAAATTCTGCTCTTGCATGCCATTTTTCATTTTCAGCTGCTTCTCTAAAATGTCTAGCAACTGCATGCCAACCTTCTTCTTCGGCTACATCAGCGAATAAATCATATTTGTTTCTTGCCATAGATTCGCCTGCAAAAGCTTTCATCAAATTTACCGCAGTTAAATCTGTAGTGATACATTTCATTTCTTTACCACAACAACTAAGCTTACCGCCACCTACATTTTGAACTTCTACTTCATTGCCACATTTTTGGCATTTATAGGTTTCATATTGTCTCATTTTGACTCCTTTTTGATTATCAAAAAGCATTGTATTATAAAAAAATATTTTTGTCAATTAATAATTTTTATCATTTATGAAAATGTATATCAAAATAAATTTCACAAAAATTAAGCTTTGCTAAATATAATTTTAAAAAATTATTATCAGGAGTTACAATGAGAAGCGATGCGATAAAAAAAGGACATTTAAAAGCACCTAATCGTTCTTTACTTCGTGCTTGTGGTTTGAAAGATGAAGATTTTGACAAACCTTTTATAGGTGTAGCAAATAGCTATATAGACATAATCCCAGGGCATTATTTTTTAAATGATTATGCTAAAATCATTAAAGATGAGATACGCAAAAATGGTTGTGTGCCTTTTGAGTTTAATACCATAGGTGTAGATGATGGTATAGCTATGGGGCATGAAGGTATGCTTTATTCTTTACCAAGTCGTGAAATTATCGCAAATTCCATTGAAACAGTGATGAATGCTCATCAACTTGATGCTTTAATCTGTATCCCAAACTGCGATAAAATCACTCCTGGTATGTTAATGGGAGCTTTAAGGGTTAATGTTCCAACCATTTTTGTAAGTGGTGGGCCTATGGCTTCAGGAGTAACCAAAAAAGGAGAAAAGATCAGTCTTAGCTCTGTTTTTGAAGCTGTAGGGGCTTATGAAGCCAAAAAAATTAGCGAAGAAGAATTTAAAGACATAGAATGTTCAGCCTGTCCAAGTGGTGGATCTTGCTCGGGAATGTTTACGGCAAATTCCATGAATACCTTATGCGA
This sequence comes from Campylobacter sp. BCW_6467, assembly GCF_001762855.1. Classification (NCBI taxonomy): domain Bacteria; kingdom Pseudomonadati; phylum Campylobacterota; class Epsilonproteobacteria; order Campylobacterales; family Campylobacteraceae; genus Campylobacter; species Campylobacter sp. BCW_6467. The sequence continues at coordinate 52,507 of NZ_MJXP01000006.1, forward strand.
AGCTATGGGTATAGCACTAGAAGGTAATGGAACCATTTTAGCTTTAAGCAAAGAAAGAGAAGAGCTTTTAAGAAAAGCAGCGCGTCGTATTTGTGAAATCGCCTTAGATGAGCGTTTTAAAATTCGCAATATCATCACTCAAAAAGCCGTGCGTAATGCTATGGTAGTAGATATGGCAATGGGTGGAAGTAGCAATACAGTTTTACACATGCTTGCCATTTCGCGTGAAGCAGGGGTAGCACTAGACATTAAAGATTTAAATTTCATCTCAAGCAAAGTTGCACACATAGCAAAAATAGCCCCATCGCTAAATAGTGTTTATATGGATGATATCCACAAAGCAGGGGGTGTGAGTGCAGTTATGGCTGAAATTTCAAGCAGACAAGGACATATTTTAGAACTTGATGCACTGACTATCACAGGAGAAAGTCTCAAAGAACGCTTAAAAAATGCCAAAATCAAAGATGAAAATATCATTCGTAGAGTAGATAATGCTTACTCAAAAGTAGGTGGGCTTGCTATTTTGTTTGGAAATTTAGCTGAGCAAGGTTGTGTCATAAAAACCGCAGGAATAATCGGAGAAAGAAAATTTAAAGGCAAAGCTGTTTGTTTTAACTCTCAAGATGAAGCTATAAAAGGCATTATCAAAGGCAAGGTGCAAAAAGGAAATGTTTGTGTGATACGCTATGAAGGTCCAAAAGGGGGTCCTGGTATGCAAGAAATGTTAAGCCCTACTTCACTTTTAATGGGTATGGGTTTGGGTGCTGATGTGGCTTTAATCACCGATGGTCGTTTTAGTGGGGCTACAAGGGGTTTAAGCGTGGGTCATATTTCCCCTGAAGCAGCTGAAGGTGGTCTTATAGGACTTTTAAAAGATGGAGATGAAATAGAAATTGATGTAGATGCTTATACTATTCATGCAAATTTAAGCGAAGAAGAAATTGCTAAACGCAAAAAAGAATTTGTATTACCTCAAAAAGAAGTGCCTTCAAGATGGCTTAGAATGTATCAAAAACTTGTTAGCAATGCTAGTAAAGGTGCGGTTTTGGATATGGAATGAAAGGAAAACTTTCATTCTTCTATTTCTTTGGTTATACGATTTCTTATATCTCTACGAACTATTTCCATACCCCATAGCCAAACAATATGGCCAAAAATTTCAGACAGGTGTTCATCAAAAGGAATTTCAGAAAGTGGTGGAACTTCTGCAATTAAAGGCATTACAATAACATGGGCAAAAAGATAAACAAAAAATCCAAAAACTGCACCTTGCCACATAGTAATGCGGTGCCATTTTTCCGCTATCATACAGTAAGCCACTCCAAAAACAATAGAAAAACCAACATGCACTATAAAAATTGACAAAGGCATTTGCATACCTGAAAACATATAAGTCCAATCAGTAGGTAAGCCTAGTTGTTCTAGAAAAATTTTAGGTGGAGTAACACGTTCTAAAGCATCTGCTGGCCAAAAAACATTGGGATTTCTTGGAGGAAAAGGTACTTCCCAACCCCATTTAACAATAGCTCCGAAAATACCCGCTAATATACCTATAAAAAAGGCTAAAGTATAGCGCTTTTGAAAGTATTTTTTCATAATAACTCCTTTATATTTTATACAAAATAAAATTTGAATTTATAATATTTTTGTTTAAAATATATTGAAAATAGGAGCATAAAAATCTTATTTAAATTTTAAAATACTCTCTTAAACTTTCACAAATTTCAAAAAAATTCACCCCATCTATAGTAGGATTTTCTTTAAAAAACTCATACATTCCTAAAAAACCACTTTCAAGTTCTTTAGACTTTACACCATAGCTTATACTAAGTCCTGCTTCTATATAAGCAGCAATTTTATCGCAGTATTTAAGCGCCTTACCATCTATAGCACCAAATTCATTTTCATTAAAAGAACTTAAACTTCCGCTACAAAGCTCTATTTTAGCATTTTTATAAGTGCGATTTTCAAACTCATTTTTTACAAAATTTGACTCATCATTTCTACCTTCTCTAATACCTAAAATATAAGAAAACTCAGCCCTTAAACCCTCAGGCACAAAGGGTAAAATTCTTTCATTAATAAGTTTCATTTCATAATCATTTATGATATCATGAAGCCCATCAATACCGTATTTTACAGGGCTGATAATATCACGCGTTAAAGACTCTGGCAAATCATGAAACAAAGCACAATAAAAATTATTCTCAAGTCTTTTATCGCAAGCCTTGATTTTTAGTGAGTAAAAATATCCTAAAATCGCCACCACAAGCATATGTCCTAAAACCGCAGTTTCTGGTATGCGTGGAGTTTGAGCCCAACGCTTTTGAAAGCGAAGTCTTCCGCTAAGATCAATAATTTTTGCAATTTTTTGATTTAAAGCGATTTTTCTAGCTCCTATAAGCTCATAGTAATCTTCTAATTCTTCTTCAACTTTGTTTTTAATCTCATCAATATCATTTAAAAAAGCTGAGGTTTGATAAACTATGTTAAATTCCCATCTTGTAGCAAAATACGAAGCTGCTTTTAAGATAAGTCTTTCTTTAGTATAAGCATTGCCGTTTAAATACGCTTCAAAACGCTTTAAAAACTCTCCTTCTTCTATATCTTCTATCATAGGTTCGATTTTGCTTAAAACCCAAGCATTAACTTCAGCTTTTTTTTGACGCACGATTTCATGATACACATCAGGGCGTATATCGGTTACTACCACACGACTTAAAAACTCAAAAATTCCCCCTTCTATAATCACTCTCATATCCACATCTTTTTCCATTTTAGCGATAAAATATGCGATGATGAATTTATGAGCTTGTTTGTCAAGCTCAACCAAATTTGCCATTCTTGGATAATCATTCCAACGACTGATAGAAGCGGCTTTAAAAATGTGTTCTATGAGTTTTATGTTTATCATGCTTTTGCCTTTTTTGCAATTTAAATTTAAAAATTTTCGTTAAAATTGCGAAATTATAGCAAATTTAAGGATAAAAATGAGTAAAAAAGCACTTTGTATCATAAGTGGCGGTATGGATAGTACTTTGTGTGCTTATCTAGCCAAAAAAGAAGGTTATGAAATCATCGCTTTGCATTTTGATTATGAACAACGCACTCAAGAGAAAGAAAGAGAATGTTTTAAGCAAATTTGCAAGGCTTTAAAAGTAGAAAAATCTTATATTTTAGATGTGAGTTTTATCAAAGATATAGGGGGTAATGCCTTAACCGATAAAAGTATAGACATTCCTAAAAATGAGCTTTGCATAAGCGATACCCCACCTATCACCTATGTGCCTTTTCGCAATGGAATTTTCTTAAGCATAGCAGGATCTTTGGCTGAAAAGGAAAATTGTGAGAGTATTTTTATAGGGGTGGTAGAAGAAGATGGCAGTGGTTATCCTGACTGTACTGATGAGTTTATACAAAAGGCACAAGAATTTATCAATGAAGGTACGAGTAAGAATTTCAAAGTTTGTATAAAAACTCCGCTTGTTAGACTGAACAAAGCTAAAATTGTAGAACTAGCCTTAAAAGAAAATGTACCTTTAGAACTTACTTGGTCTTGTTATGAGAGTAAAGATGAAGCATGTGGGGAGTGCGATAGTTGTTTGCTTCGTTTAAGAGGTTTTGAAAAAGCAGGGTTTAAAGATAAGATCAAATATAAGTCCTAGTTTTCACTAGGACTTAAAGCTTAGTTTAGAGTATAAAGCTTGTTTGCTCCATCTTGATAAGAAAGAATGTTGATTTTTCCATCTTTAAAGAAAATACTTCTAGCATTAGTGATAGAGCTTGGGAAAGCGATAGTTTTTACTACTTCTTCCTTAACTGGATCAATTACGGCAATCACATTGTGATTTTTGCTTAGTGCATAAATTTCTCCATCTTTAAAAGTCATAGAAGTTACATAAAGATCGCCTAAAGTTTTACCTTCTTTAAGATTTGCTTTTGGAGTAAATTCTCCTGAAAGAACACGATCTTTTAAAGAAATTTTAGAGATTACAAAAGTTTTAGCGTCTTTGTTGTTTGGAACAGTTGCAAGATAAAGATAATTTCCATCTGTAGTCATGCTTGCTACATGGTTAAATTTTGCTCTTACAGTATCAAGTCTTCCACGACCTAAACCTTCGCCTTGGCCTTTAAATTTATCATTACCTTTTACAAAATCAGCGTATTGTTTAGCGATATCTTCTTCACTAGCATTAGGATTTTTTGCAAATCTTAAGAAAGATTTGTTTGAGCCCATAAGAATGAATTTATCGTTCATATAAGGTATGATGCCAATAATTGGATCGATAGTAGCTGAAAAATAAGGATCAAGCTCAAAACCTTCTTTAACGCTAAAATTATTATCTAAGAAAGCCACATCCCATTTAGAGCTTGCTACAAATTCATTGTTGATATAATCAAGAGTATTGATGGCTTTGTCAAAATTTATAGTTTGTTCATTTGTGATTTTAAGCTCATCATTGATTTTTGCAAATGGAGCATTGTTGATATCATTATCAAATTTTATGCCAAGTTTTTCACTTGCAGGTGCAAAAGCATAATCAGGAGCTTTAACATCGCGCTTTCCTAAGAAAGAAATATTTTGCCATAAACCATTCCAACCTTCTTTACTCCAAATGATGTATTTTGGATTTAAGCTAAATCTTACAGGATCGCCTTGTCCCACATAAGGAGGAATTCCTGTGCTTACAAAAGCTTGGAAAACATTTGAAGCTACTACAATCGCACTGATAACTACAGCTGCGAGAGAAAATTTCGTATATTTTCTAAATTTTTCTCCATTTAATTCTGCTTCAAAAGCATTAAATTTAGGAGCAAAAGCAAAAATCACACCTAAAAGCAATACAACAGCCCAAAATACCACTTCAGCCCAAAAATAAGTATGGATACCAAAAACTGCTAAACCAAAACCTTGATCTAAATCTCTATGAGCGTGATTGCCATAGTGAGCAAAAGATTGATAAAGGCCTACTGCTGTCATGATTAAAAGAGCAGCAAGGTATTTACCTTTCATACCATAACGAACAATGAAAAGCGCCATCACACCGATAAAGATCATTGCTTCTCTTTGTCCCCAGCAAAGTGTGCAGGGACTATCACCCAACATATAACCAAATACAAAATTTGCAATACCTACAGGTAAGAGTATGATCAAAAAGCCTGCTAAACACATTAGTGTGTAGAAATTTTTTGTTTTATTGATTTCGTTCATTTAGCCCTTCCTTACAGATTCATTATTGTTAATAGTGCGCCTGTTTTGTGGCCAACATAGAAAAAAACCATTAAAAGCCAAGCTACCATTACTAAACCAAAAGCCAAATTTTCTTTTTCTGGTTTTTTGATAATCAGTATCAAGGCGATTAAAACTAATAAAAGTTCAAGAAACTCCATAGTATCTCCTTATGAAATAAAAACCGTTAATTTTACTTTAAAAACATAAATTAAAGATAAATTTTTTATTAAAATTTCGTGTTAATTTAAATTAACACGAAAAAAGTTACTGAAAGCTACTTAATTTTTCAGAGAGTTTAGACGCACCATTTAGAACATTTTGAGAGATATTATTGATTTCGGATGATAAATCTTTAACAGAATTTGCAAGTTCATTAACCTTGTCTATGCTTGTTCCTAGGATAAGCATTTTATCTTTTACTTCCATGCTTTTATCTTTCATGGTTTGGGTTGATTCTATAGAGCTTTCTAGTTTATGCATAGAATTTACAAGTTCTTGTTGTAAATCATTGGTTTTTAAAGAGGTTTCTTTCATAGAATCATGGATAAGATCCATCAAGGCTTTGTTGTCATTGATTTGTTGGACTATAGCATTAACAGTAGCATTTATATTTAAAAGAGATTTACTTGTTTTATCGGCAAGTTGACCTACTTCATCAGCAACAACTGCAAAACCCCGTCCATGTTCGCCCGCTCTTGCAGCTTCAATAGCTGCATTCAAGGCAAGTAGATTGGTTTGATCGGCTATATCTCTAATAGAACTTGTAATTTCTATGATATTATCTGCACTTTGAGTTAGATTATCCATATTGGCTACTATATTTTGCTCTTTTTCATTATTTTCATTTATTAAATTTACAAGTTCAGATAGAGTAAGTTCTACCTTATCCATCAGTATGTGCATATCTTGCATATTTTCTATGCTTTCTTGTGCTAAATTTCCCGCAAGATTGATATGATCATCTAAGACATAGGTGATTTCTTTAACGCCTTGAATTTGTTCATGTTGTGAATTAGAACTGTTTTCAAGCATCATAGAGTTGTTTTTGAGCTTTTGTGAATTTTGATGACTTGATTTAGCATTTTCTATGGCTTCTATGATTGAGTTTTGAACGGTGGATATAAATGAATTAATATATTGAGCACTTTGTCCAAGTTCGCTTTTTGGATCTATATTTAAACGAGAGTGTAGATTGGCTTCTTTACTAGCTAAATTAGCGCTTAGTTTTTCTAAAGTATGAATTGGCATGATGACTTTTTTTAGTGTTAATAAAATAAAAAATACAAATAATACAAGAGTGATTCCAAATACTGTTAAAGCGATATAAAATTTAAATAAATTAGATTGTTCTACAGCATTTTGAGTGAAAGCGTTAAGTTGTTTTAACTCTTTCATAAGAGAATTATTCTCATAAATAGAAGAATTATCTTGCATAATAGAAATCTGTTTTACAATCATTTTATAGTGTTTTAGAAAAAGTTGTAAATTTTCACTTTTTGTATCGTTTTTGATTTCTTTCATAAGGCTGTTGAGTTGATTGAGTGTTGTTTTTTGCAAAATACTTTCAGTTGAAAGAACGCTTAACATAGAACTCATTGTTCTATAGTTGTTTTTATTTGTTTCATGGTTTTGTTCTAATTCTTCAAAATAATTTTTAGCTAATTCAAACAAATAAAGTTTTGAATTTACCGCTATGGAATTTGCGGATTTGAAATAATTAAGCTGGATTAGTTTGGCATTAAAAATTTCTTCCGCTTTGCTTATATCAATCCCAAAAGTTTTAAGTTTTTTAAAGTTTTCTTGCATTTTTTTTATTGCTTGAACACTTGGATCATAGTTAATAAAATTAAAACTATTTTGAAAAACGGAATTGATTTTTTCATCTGAAATTTGTAGCTGCTGAACTATGTTTATTAAGTCTTTATTATCTTTAGATGAGGAGTAGTTGTTAAAAATAATACCTAGCAAAACAAGAATAAAAGCTAAAACTAGCGTAGATAAAATAATAAATTTTATCAAAAATGAACTTTTTTTATTTGTCATGATATTCTCCTGTCAAGCTTTCTAGGAATGCAACTATATTATCAACTGTTTTTTGATCTAAAAATTTTCCTAGTTGATAGTAAGCCATAAACTGAACACAAGCATCTAAAGTAGGTATAGAACCATCATGAAAATAAGGCGCGGTTTTGGCTATATTTCTTAAACTAGGAACCTTAAATATCATTTTATCAGCTTCTCTTTTTGTGATTTCATAGCGTCCTAAATCTTCTTGATTTGGGTATTCTTCAAAAATACCGATTTTTTGAAACATATTTCCACCTATATTTTGACCTTGATGACAAGAAATGCAGCCATTAGCTTTAAAATCTTCATAACCTTTTTTAGCTTGAGCTGAAATAGCATTTTGATCTCCGCTAAGATAGCGATCAAAAGGAGAATTTGGAGTGATTAAGGTTTTTTCAAATTCTGCAACTGCAAGAGCTATGTTTTCTACCGTAACTTCTCCATAAAGTTTTTTAAAAGTTTTTACATAATCTTCATTAGAATTAACTTTTTGTAAAAGAAGTTCAGGACTTAGTCCCATTTCTTTTGGATTAAAAAAAGGCACCTTTGCTTGTTCTGCTAAATCTTTGGCTTTGCCATTCCAAAATTGCACAAAATTAAACACAGAATTAAAGGTTGTAGGAGTGTTAAAAGGTTTATCAAGTTGATTATCAACTCCTATTGAAAATTCAAGTCCATCAACGCCGTGTTGATCAAGCCTATGGCAGGTATTACATGAAACTTTTCCATCTTTGGATAAGCTTTTATCCATATAAAGACTTTTTCCAAGCTTAGCTTTTTCTTTATCATAAGGGATGGAATTTGGAATAGGGGTTATCATATCTACTGCAAAGACTATATTTGCATAAGATAAACATAAAATTATTATTATTTTTTTCATAATAAATTTCTACCTTAAGTTTAAATTTCTCAGAATGTCATTATACTTTAATTTTGGTAAATTGTTTAATATATTGATATTTTTTATTTAAAGTTTTTTTATTTTATTGCAAAGTTCTCCTAAATTTTCTATGACACAACGTACTTTATCTCCTGATTTTAAAAAAGTAGGTGGATTTAACCCCATGCCCACTCCACTAGGAGTTCCCATAGATATAATACTTCCAGCTTTTAAAAGCATGCCCGCGCTAAGTTCTTCTAAGACATAAGCAATATCAAAAATAAATAATTGGGTGTTAGAGTTTTGGCGTAGTTCATCATTGACATAGCTTTGAAGTTGGAGTTTAGGAGGATAAGAAATTTCATCTACGCTTGTGATATAAGGTCCCATTATAGTGCTACCTTCAAGACTTTTTGCTCGGTAGAATTGTTTGTGGCGTTTTTGAAGTTCGCGAGCTGAAATTTCATTGATAATAGTATAGCCAAAGATATAATTTTTTGCATCTTTAGCTTTGATTTTATAAGCATCTTTACTTAAAATAAATGCAAGCTCACATTCATAATCAAGCTGAGAAGTTACATCTGCATGTAAAGGTATATCACCAAAAGGTGGCGTAGCTTGATTGCAGCGTTTTCCAAAATATACAGGATATTCTCTTTCTTCAAATTTTTCACCCTTAAATTTGGCAGATTCTTTGGCATGATCTAAAAAATTAATCCCAAGACATATAATATCTTGACGAGGTTCTATAATAGGAGCTAGATAATCTTCTTTTGGAATTTCATAGGCTATTTTAGAATCCAAGTCTGTAAGCTTGTGTTTAAATTTATCAAAATAGATAATAAATTCATTCATATCGTTAGTTTCAATGCCAAGATCAGCAAAACTTACAATTTTTCCACTAGAATTTAGTACTCCTAGATTGGGTTTTTGATCCTGTATAAAATTAACAAATTTCATTAGAAAATCTCGCTTTTTTATTTAATTATACTTAAAGTTTTAGCAAGAATTATTTTTTTGTTTTAAAATTTGGTAAAAAAGTGATTGATTGTAGCGTAGTGAAACATCATTTTATTTTATGGAATTGTTAAAAATTTCTTTTATGTTTATTTTTGAGTTGATATCAAAATTTTGATTTTTATATTGAAATTTCAAACGATAAGAATGCAAACACAAACGCAAGGCACCTGTAAGTTTTAAGCGTTCTTTAGGATTTAATTTTTCATCTAAAATACTTTCGATTTGTTCTTTACTAAGCCCATAAAGTGGATCGCCTAAAATGGTATGATTTTTATAATGCAAATGTACTCTTATTTGATGTTGTCTGCCTGTTAAGGGTTTGCAAAGTAAAAGAGTAGCGTTGATTTTAGGAAAGTATTCTAAAATTTCAAATTCAGTGATAGCTTGTTTTCCTTCTTTGCAAATTTGCATTCTTGTTTTTACATCATCGTAGTTTTTAGTTAAATTTATAGCTTTATCAACTATAAAATTTTCTTCTATTTTTCCATGAGCTAGAGCAAGGTATTCTTTTTGAACCAGTTTTTTTTCAAACAAGCTTTTAAGATCAATTTGAGCTTTTTTATTTTTGGCTATAAGTATAAGTCCGCTCGTTTCTTTATCAAGCCTGTGTGCTACGCAAGCCTCTTTTCCCCAAAGATGCCAAATTTCATCACTAAGACTGTATTTGCAATGTCTACCATTTGGATGGCTTAAGATCCCACTTTCTTTTTCAAGTATGGCAAAGTCTTCATTTTCAAAGACAATTTCTACTCCTTTGGGATTGTTTTTATAGACTATAAGCTCTACTAAACCATTTAAAATTTTATTCTTTTCTTCTACTAAAATTCCATCACAAAAAAGTCTTTTTTTGTCTATGAGTTTTTGTGCTTCATTTATGCTAATTTTTAAATTTTCCATAAGGACTTGAAACGCCTTTTTTCCATTGTTTGAGAGTTTTATTTTTATGTAGGCCATTTAATAACTTTCTTAGGATAATTTGATATAATTTCCGTTTTTTAAATATAAAATTATAGCTAAAAAGGTTTCAAAGATGGTTGAAAGATATAGCAGAGAAATCATGGCTAAAAAATGGGACATGCAAGCAAAATATGATGCGTGGTTAAAAGTAGAATTAGCCGCTGTAAAAGCTTGGAATAAACTCGGTCTCATTGATGACACAGACTGCGAAAAAATTCTTAAAAATGCAAAATTTGATATTGCAAGAATAGACGAAATAGAAAAAACCACAAGACACGATGTTATCGCTTTTCTTACAAGTGTAAGTGAAAGTTTGGGAGAAGAGAGTCGTTTTGTGCATTATGCAATGACAAGTTCTGATTGTATAGATACAGCTGTTGCTTTACAGATAAAAGAGAGTTTGGAGCTTATTTTAGAAGATGTTTCTTTGCTTTTAGAAGTGATCAAAAAGCGTGCTTTGGAGCATAAAAACACCTTAATGGTAGGAAGAAGTCATGGAATTCATGGAGAGCCTATCACTTTTGGTTTGGTGTTAGCTATTTGGTATGATGAAATTTTGCATGCAAAAGAGCTTTTAGAACATGCAAAAGAAGTGATAAGCTATGGAAAAATCAGCGGTGCAATGGGAAATTTTGCTCATGCACCTTTGGAATTTGAAGAAGAAGTTTGTAAAAATTTAGGTCTTAAAGCCGCTCCTGTTTCAAATCAGGTGATTCAAAGAGATCGTTACGCTCAAGTTATTTCTGCTATTGCGATTTTAGCTTCAAGTTGTGAGCAAATCGCTGTAGCCATAAGACATTTTCAAAGAACTGAAGTTTATGAGGCTGAAGAGTATTTTAGTGTAGGACAAAAGGGAAGTTCAGCTATGCCACATAAAAGAAATCCCGTTTTAAGTGAAAATATCACAGGGCTTTGTCGTGTGCTTAGATCTTTTGTAACTCCAGCTTTAGAAAATGTTGCACTTTGGCATGAAAGAGATATATCTCATTCTAGTGTCGAAAGATTTATTTTGCCTGATGCTTTTATCACGGCTGATTTTATGCTTATGCGTCTTACAAATATGATTGATAAGCTTTTGGTTTATCCTGAAAATATGATGAAAAATTTAAATCTTACAGGCGGGCTTGTATTTTCAGGGAGGGTGCTTTTAGAGCTTCCATTTAAAGGCATTAGTCGTGAAGAAGCTTATAAAATAGTTCAAAGAAATGCTATGAAAGTTTGGGCGGATTTGCAAAATGGCAAGGCTGCTATCAATGAAAAAAATGAAAGTTTGTTTTTGTTGGCACTTTTAGAGGATGAGGATTTAAGAAAAAGTTTGAGCGAAGAGGATGTAAGAAAATGTTTCGATTATAACTACTATATAAAAAATGTTGATGCAATTTTTAAAAGAACATTTAAATAAAAAGCAAGGAAGGCAATGAAAGTTATTAAAAGAAATGGTCGCACAGAAGAATTGGATATTTCTAAGATTAAAAAATGCACCTCTGATGCTGTAAAAGATTTAGAAGGTGTGAATTTAAGCGAACTTGAACTCGATGCAAAGATTCAATTTCGCGATGGAATTTCAACTGAAGAAATTCAAAAAACTTTAATTAAAACTGCAGTAGATAAAATAGATATTGATTGTCCAAATTGGACCTTTGTTGCAGCTAGACTTTTTTTATTTGATTTGTATAAGAAAGTTAATGGTATGAATCGCTATAATCATTTGCGTGAATATTTTGAAAAGGGCGAAAAAGAAGGAAGAATTTTACTTGGTCTTAAAGAAAAATACGATTTAGATGATTTAAATGCTTATATTAAGCCTGAACGCGATATGCAATTTACTTATCTTGGTATTAAAACTTTATATGATAGATACTTGATTAAAGATAGTAAAGGTATGCCTATAGAACTTCCTCAACAAATGTTTATGGCCATTGCGATGTTTTTAGCGCAGAATGAATTTAATCCCCAAGAATGGGCAAAGAAATTTTATGATCTTATTTCTAAATTTGAACTCATGCTTGCAACTCCAACTTTATCAAACGCTAGGACAACGCGCCATCAACTTAGCTCTTGCTATATAGGTTCAACTCCTGATAATATTGAAGGCATTTTTGATTCTTATCAAGAAATGGCTTTGCTTTCTAAATTTGGTGGCGGTATAGGTTGGGATTGGTCTAAAGTGCGTGCTATGGGTGGAAGCATAGATGGACATAAAAACGCTGCAGGAGGGATTATACCTTTCTTGAAAATTACTAATGATATTGCCGTGGCAGTAGATCAACTAGGAACCAGAAAAGGAGCTATAGCCGTTTATATAGAACCTTGGCACATGGATATAAGTGATTTTATTGATTTGCGTAAAAATTCAGGTGAAGAAAGACGCCGTGCTCATGAACTTTTCCCTGCTTTATGGATCAATGATCTTTTTATGAAGAGAGTAAGAGCTAATGATAAATGGACTCTTTTTGATCCTGCAGATACAGCGGATTTGTGTGATTTATATGGCGAGGCTTTTGAAAAACGCTATGAAGAATATGAAAAAGATGAAAGCATTACCAAAGAAATCGTAGAAGCTAAAGAGCTTTGGAAGAAAATTTTGCTAAATTATTTTGAAACAGGCTTGCCATTTTTATGTTTTAAAGATAGTGCTAATAGAGCAAATCCAAATGCTCATGTAGGAATTATTAGAAGTTCAAATTTATGTACTGAAATTTTTCAAAATACCGAGCCAAATTATTATCAAATTAAAGTAGTTTTTGAAAATGGAGATGAGCTTCATTTTGATGAAGAACAAAAAGTTGTGATCGATGGGGGATATGAAAAACCAGCCAAAAAAATCTCAACTTTAGATAGTATTGATGGTAATAAAGTTTATATAGTGGAAAAATATAAAAATGATGGAAAAACAGCCGTTTGTAATTTAGCAAGTATAAATCTTAGCAAAGTGTATACTAAAGAAGATATAGAGCGTGTTGTGCCAACGGCTATTCGTATGCTTGATAATGTGATAGATTTAAATTTTTATCCTCATAGAAAAGTAAAAGATACAAATTTAAAATCTCGCGCCATAGGTCTTGGAGTCATGGGTGAGGCACAAATGCTTGCTGAAGCTAAGATTCATTGGGGAAGCGATGAGCATTTAAATAAAATCGATGAGATTATGGAACAAATTAGCTTTGAGGCTATTAATGCGAGTTCAAATTTAGCTCTTGAAAAAGGTTCTTATGAAGATTTTGAAGGATCAAATTGGAGCAAGGGGATTTTTCCTATTGATGTAGCAAGTCCTAAGGCTAAAGCTTTAACTTTAAGAGAGGGCTTATTTGATCAAAGTGAATGCGACTGGGTTAAACTTAGAGAAAAAGTTAAAAAAGATGGTATGAGAAATGGTTATTTGATGGCCATTGCACCTACTTCTTCTATTTCTATTTTAGTGGGTACTACGCAGACTATAGAACCTGTTTACAAAAGAAAGTGGTTTGAACAAAATTTAAGTGGTATGATACCTGTTGTTGTGCCAAATTTAAGCCTTGATACTTGGCAATACTATACTCCAGCCTACGAACTTGATCAAAAAATTCTTGTAAAGGCTGCTGCTGTGCGTGGTAAATGGATCGATCAAGGGCAGAGTTTAAATATCTTTTTATCGCTTGATAAAGCAAGTGGGGGATATTTAAATGAAATTTATCAACTCGCTTGGGAGCTCGGAGTAAAATCTACTTATTATCTAAGAAGCGAAAGCCCTGATAGTGAAAAAGTCAATGTTGCAGATCGTAGCATAGAATGTGAAGGTTGCCAATAAATACTAAAACCCAATGAAAAATATTGGGTTTTAAGAGATTAAGAATTGTAAATTTCTTTATCTAGGGCTTTTAGATTTTTTGCAGTACAAAGTGCCGAAGTCATAGCTCCTGAGACATTACTTGCTGTTCTTGCCATATCTATAATAGGATCTATGGCTAAAATCAAACTTAGCATGACAAAATTATTACCAAATCCAATCCCTGCTAGCATAATAGAAGCTGCCATAGTTGCGCTTCCAGGTACCCCAGCTATACCCAAGGATCCAATCACAGCTACCAAAACTATCATTAAAGCAAATGTAAAATCAATATGTGTATGTGTAGCAAAAGCTACAAAAACTGCTGCTAAAGCTGGAAAATATCCTGCGCAACCATTAAGTCCTGTTGTTGTACCTATAGATGCTACAAAATTAGCTATAGCTGAATTAACTCCAAATTTATTTTGCAAAGTTGAAGTGGTCATAGGTAAAGTGCCTAAAGAAGATCTTGAGCTAAATGCAAATAACCATACAGGAAAGGCTTTTTTTGCATATTTTATAGGGTTTAACCCTTGTGAAGCAAGAAGTAAAAAATGCACCCCAAACATTATAAACATAGCTATATAAATAAGCATTATAAAAAGTCCAGCTGTTTTGATAGCTTCAAAACCATTGCTTAAAAGCACATTAGCCATCATACAAACTACAGCATAAGGCATAAATCTAATAACTGTAGCAGTCATGTTCATCATAATATTATAAAAGGTTAGGATAAAATTATGAAAACTTTTAAAGGCTTGTTCATACTCTTCTTTTTTAGAAATTTTTTTAGCACTAATTCCTATAAAAAAAGAAAAAATGACAATAGCTATAATATTTTCTTTATTAATAGCTGTAATGATGTTGCTAGGTATTAGTCCTAGTATAATATTTGAAAAAGTTTGAATTTCGCGAATTTGTTTATCTCCTTCATGTATAGCAAAATTACTTCCTAAATCAAAACTATAACCTAAAAATATACCCAAGGTTGCAGCTATGGCTGTGCTAAAGAGTATCCAAAAAAGACTTATTCCAAGCAAGGAGGATATTTTGATATTTTTATCAATTTCTATAATTACTTTTATAATGCAAATGCTTACAAGAGGAACAACTAGCATTTTTATAAAAGCTACAAAAACAGAACTTACAAATGCAAACCAATGTTTTGTTTCACTATACCAAAGAATATTACTTGCTTCTTTAGCATCTGGAAAATTTGCCAAATATTGCAAAGCAAAACCAAACCCCAAACCCATTAAAAGCGCAAATAGCATGCGAAGAGAAAAATTGATTTTTATATCCCGCATTTTTTTTAATGCGTAAAAAACAACACAAAGCATAGCAAGAGTAGTTATAGTATGAGCTTGTGAAATCATTAGAAAATCTTGAAAAAATTGTTTATCCATAAAAAGTCCTTATAAGAAACTATAATCAAGCACAAGGTATATGAAAATATACTTGCATAAAGCTTGATTTTATAAATGGTAGCATAAAAATATTTTAAATAAGATAAAATTAGTATGATTTATTCTATATCTTTATGTAAGCAATGTTCAAATATAAATTTGTGTTCTTGTGGTAAGGCTTCAAATAAAGCATTTGCTAAATTTCTAATCTCCCAAAGAGCTGATTTTGAACTACGCAAAGATATGAAATTTTGTAAACTTCTTGCATTAATCGTTAGTGTAAGTTCGGTTTTATAGCTTTCTGGTAAGCAGTATTTGGCTATATCTAGACTAATGCTTTTTTGTAAAATAGTGCGTAAATTTTCTAAGGCTTTAATGCTTGCGTTATCAACCTCTTCATTACCACAAAGCACAAGATAACGGCTTGCATTTTCAAAATCTCCTATTTTAAATTCAGCTTCATTGCGAAGTTCTTTTAAGGTATAACGCGTGCTTTTTACACTAGGACTAGTGTGACGGTGTCTTGCAACTTCTTGTAAGCAAGCTCTTGAAATTCCTTGTATATAAAAAGTATAGTTTAGATGTTCTAAGGTTGAAGCGTGTTTGAATTTGTTGCCCACGCGATCGATAAGTTCTTTATCTTTTTCGCCACCGCAATCGCCTTTTTCAAAGCTTTGCCAACAAGTTCTTGTTGCATGAGAACAAACAGATAATGGAGTGTGAAAAAGTAAAGTGATTTGCATGCTTATTCCTTTTTTGATAAAAATATTTTTTGTAATTCTTGCATTTTTTACTTAAAATTCTAATGAAATAAAAAGTTTTATCAAGTTATAATTAGATAAAAAAATAAGGCTTATTATCAATGAAACAAACAAAATATATTTTTGTAACAGGTGGAGTTTTAAGTTCTTTGGGTAAAGGGATAGCTGCTGCTTCTATCGCAACACTTTTAAAAAATTCAGGGCTTAAAGTGAGTATTTTAAAAGCTGATCCTTATATCAATGTTGATCCAGGCACTATGAGTCCTTTTGAGCATGGAGAGGTTTTTGTAACTGATGATGGAGCAGAAACGGATCTTGATTTGGGGCATTATGAGCGTTTTTTGGATGAGAGTTTATCTCAAGATAATAACTTTACTACAGGACGCGTTTATCAAAGTGTGATTGAAAAAGAAAGGCGTGGAGAATATCTTGGCAAAACCATTCAAGTTATCCCTCATATAGTAGGAGAAATCAAAGATCGCATTAAAAAAGCAGGAGAAGGTAAAGATATACTTATCGTTGAAATAGGCGGAACTGTTGGGGATATAGAAGGCTTGCCTTTTTTAGAAGCTATTCGTGCTTTGCGTTTGGAAGTGGGTAAAAATAATGCTATGAATATTCATCTTACTCTAGTACCGTTTATCAAGGCTGCAGGGGAATTAAAAACAAAGCCAACTCAACATAGTGTAGGCGAGTTAAGACGCATAGGCATTAGTCCTGATATGATTATTTGTCGTAGTGAAAAAGCTCTTGATAGAGATTTAAAAGATAAAATTGCTATTTCTTGTGGGGTGGAAAAAAATTGCGTGATAGAAAGTGTTGATGCGGCTAGTATTTATCAAATTCCACTTAATTTTTTAAAGCAAGATATTTTAAGCCCTATTGCTGAAATTTTGGATTTGAAAAATTTAAAACCTAATATGGAAAATTGGGACTCTTTGGTAAAAAGAGTTATAGCTCCAAGCAATGAAGTTAAAATCGCTTTTGTAGGCAAATATGTGGATTTAAAAGAAAGCTATAAAAGCCTTACTGAAGCTATTATACACGCAGGTGCAGCTCTAGATACTAAAGTGGAGTTAAAATGGGTAGATAGTGAAAAACTTGAAAATATGGAAAGTGCTGAAGTATTTAAAGATGTGAGTGGAATTTTAGTTGCAGGGGGATTTGGATATCGTGGTGTAGAAGGTAAGATAAAAGCCATTCAATACGCAAGAGAAAATAAAATTCCTTTTTTAGGAATTTGTTTGGGTATGCAGCTTGCTTTGGTGGAATTTGCTAGAAATGTATTAAAACTTAAAGATGCAAATTCAAGTGAATTTGATGAGAAATGCCAAAATCCTGTGGTTTATTTGATTGATGAATTTATGGATACAAATGGAGAAAAACAAATTCGTACTGCAAAAACTCCTTTAGGCGGAACTATGCGTTTAGGAGCTTATAAATGCGATATTAAGGAAAAATCCCTTTTGGCTAAGGTTTATAATGAAGCAAAAAGTGTAAAAGAACGCCATCGTCATCGCTATGAAGCAAATCCAAAATATAGAGCAGATTTTGAAAAACACGGTTTGATTGTAAGTGGTGAAAGCAAAGGATTGATCGAAGCAGTTGAGCTTAACTGTCATCCTTTTTTCTTGGCTGTGCAGTTTCATCCAGAATTTACTTCAAGACTTGAGCATGTTAACCCTGTGATTTGCGGTTTTATCAAGGCAGCTATAAACTATGAAGATAATTAATAAAAATGAAATTAAAAAAATTTTGGCTTCACGCTTTGAAAAAGATTTGCATACCAAACTTTGTGATCTGCCTTTGCCATGCTGTTTAAAGGATGCATATAAAGCAGCTAATCGCATCAAAGAAGCTGTAGAAAAAAATGAGAAAGTCGCCATAGTAGGGGATTATGATGTTGATGGAATCATTTCTTGTGTTATTATGGCAGAATTTTTCGATGATATAGGTTTTGATTATATAGTAAGAATTCCAAATCGTTTTAAAGATGGATATGGATTAAATGCTGAGATTATTAACGAACTTGATGTAAATTTAATAATAACAGTAGATAATGGAATAGCTGCTCTTGAAGCAGCCAAACTCTGTAAAGAAAAAAATATAGATTTGATTATCACTGATCATCATATGCCTCAAGATGTTTTACCTGATGCTTTTGCCATTATCAATCCAAAGCAAAAAGATTGTGATTTTCCAGAAATTGAAATTTGTGGAGCTCAAGTTGCATGGTATTTGATAGCGGCTTTAAAAGAGGTGTGCAAGCTTAAATATGACATGTGTAAATTTTTAGAACTTTTGGCGATTGCAATTATTGCAGATATGATGGAACTTAGAGATTTAAATCGTGCTTTAGTAAGGCGTGGTATAGATCATATTAACAAATCTAAAAGGGCTGCTTTTAGGGCTATTAAGCATTATTATCAAAAGGATAAATTTGCTCTTGATAATATAGGGTTTTTAATTGCTCCGCTTATAAATAGTGCTGGAAGAATGGATGATGCAAGTATTTCTTATGAATTTTTACACACTAAAGATTTTAATAAAGCTTTAGAATATCTAGAGCAAATTGTTAGTTTTAATGAAAGTCGTAAAGATGAAGAAAAACAGCTTTTTGAAGATAGTTTAAATCAAATCGATGAAAACGATTCTTGTATTGTGGTATCGGGTTTAAATTGGCATGAAGGGGTTTTAGGGATTGTGGCAAGTCGTTTAGCTAAACATTTTAATAAACCTGCTTTTGTATTTTCTCAAAATAAAGAACACTTAAAAGGTAGCGCAAGAAGTGTTGGCAAGATTGATATTTTAGCTTTAATTTCTAAGACAAATTCTATATTAAGCAATTATGGTGGTCATAAAGGTGCCGCTGGAATCAGTTTAAACTCTGAAAATTTTGAACAATTTAAAAATAAAATCAAAAAAGAATGTTCGCAAATTTCTGAAAGTGAATTTTTGGATACAGATGAAATTTTAGGAATCTTAGAACCTAGCGAAATTGATTTTGAAATGCTTGAAATTTTAGAATCTTTTGAACCTTTTGGACATAAAAATCCACGACCTTTTTTTGTTTTAGAAAATCTTTGTGTAAAAAATAAAAAACTTCTAGGTAAAGATGAAAAACACTTAAAGCTTATTTTAACCAAGGAAAATAAAACCATAGAAGCTTTATTTTTTAATTTTGATAAAGAGCCAGAATTGAATCAAAATATTTCTTTGCTTGGAAGTATTTCTAAGAATGAATTTAGAGGATTAGTAACTCCACAATTTGTTATTAAAGAAATTTTATAAATTTTATAAAATTTTTATTTATTATTTATTAATATTATATAAGTTTCATTAATGAAATGAATTTTAACAAAATAAGGGGAGAATTGTGAAAAAGTTACTATTATGTGTATTAGTATTTTTATCTATAGGAGCATGTATGGCAGAAGCTAAACCAAAGATTGCTATTTTAGCAACAGGTGGAACGATAGCAGGTTCTATTGATAGTGCTGTTGCCACAACAGGTTATACAGCTGGGGTTGTTGGTGTAGATGTTTTAATCAAAGCGGTTCCACAAATTCAAGATTTAGCTAATATTAGCGGGGAACAAATAGCAAATATTGATAGTTCAAATATGCGTGATGAAATTTGGCTAAAGCTTGCTAAAGAAATCAATAAGCTTTTTGCTGAAGGGGTGGATGGTGTGGTTATAACTCATGGTACTGATACCATGGAAGAAACTGCTTATTTTCTAAATTTAACCATTAAAAGTGATAAGCCTGTAGTTTTAGTTGGCGCTATGCGTCCATCAACTGCTATAAGTGCAGATGGGCCAAAAAATCTTTACAATGCTGTAGCATTAGCTGCTGATAAAGAGTCTAAGGGCAAGGGTGTTATGGTAGCTATGAATGATAAAATTTTAAGTGCTAGAGGTGTAGTAAAAACCCATAGTTTAAATGTTGATGCTTTCTCTTCTCCTGATTTTGGGGATTTGGGTTATATAGTAGATGGTAAAGTCTTTTTCTATAATAATGTTACTAAAGCTCATGCAAAAAACGCTCCTTTTGATGTAAGTAAACTCACAAGTTTGCCAAAAGTAGATATTCTTTATAGCTATTCAAATGATGGTAGTGGTGTCGCTGCAAAAGCTTTATTTGAACATGGAACTAAGGGCATAGTTGTTGCAGGAAGTGGTGCAGGAAGTATACATGAAGATCAAAAAAATGTTTTAAAAGAGCTTATAAAAAAAGGACTTGATGTTGTTGTAAGTTCAAGGGTTGTAGCAGGTCGTGTTGCTGTGAGTGATTCAGATGAAAAATTAGGTTTTATTAGTGCTGAAGATTTGAATCCTCAAAAAGCAAGAGTTTTGCTTATGTTAGCGCTTACAAAAACAAGTGATCCTAAAAAAATTCAAGAGTATTTTTTAAAATATTAAAATTTTTTAAATATTTCTAAACTTAGGGAATTTATCTTCCCTAAGTCAAGCCTTTTAATCCTAATAATAGTATATTATATCTTGCATTTTTTATTATCATTAAAATATAACCCCCATTTTTTAACCCACCAAATACTTATATAAATACTTACACAAATATTTATATTATTTAATCCTTTATTTAA
>NZ_MJXP01000007.1:0-90010 GCF_001762855.1 Campylobacter sp. BCW_6467
GTTTACTCTCCTAGCTTGTTAAAATTTCATCCTGATAATTTTAAAATTATTAGGATGGATGTTTTTATTGTATTTATTTTTTTATTTTTGTTTTATTATTTAATTTTATAAAAATATAATTATCTTTTTATGCAACTTATAAGATAATATTAGATTTTAATGTAACTATCAAGGAAAAATATGTTTGATAAAATTCATTATTATTATTTTAATGCTAATTATGAAAAATGTTTAAACTTGAGTGAGCAATTTTTAAAAGAAAGTCCAAAATTTGCTTTAGAATTTGCTACGCTTTCTTCTTATAAACTTTCTCTTTTTCAAAAAGCTTTATATTATGCTCAAGAGCTTTTTTCTTTAAATCCTACAAGTTTTAATGGTCTTATGCTTGCTAAAAGCTATATTGAAAATTTAAGACTTGATGAAGCCTTGAATTTATTACAAACACTTTTAACTCGCAAAGATGATTTAGAAGATGAACTTAAGTTAGAATTGGCTTTTATTTATAAACTGAGTAATAAACTAGAAGAATCTGAACAAATTTTCAAAGAATTACTTTCTAAAGATATGTATAATCTTAATCTATGGAAAAATTATGCAGAAATTTATTTTAAACATGATTTTACGAAGGCATTAAATGCACATGAGCACTTGTGTCATTTTATGCAAGATTTGATTGATAAACTACAAAAAGGAATCATTGCTGAACAAACCAATCTTAATTTAGTCAAACTCGAAGATAGGCTTCACAGTAAAACCAAAGAAAATCTTACCATTTCTAAAATAGAAGATTTTTTAACTCATCAAATTTTACCCCAAAAAGCATACTTGCTTTTTAAGCTTTTTAGAATATCTGATTCTTTAGAACTTTTTCAATCACTACAAGAAGCCAATCAACACCATGCACAGTTTTGGCAAAACTATGCTAAGGTATTAGAATTTAACTCAAACTATCAAGAAGCTTATCATGCTTATAAAAAATGTCTTAGCTTGGATTCTCATGCAACCTATCAATTTGATTTGGCTTATCTTTTGATGCGTATGGGAGTGGATGATAATTTTGAAGAGGGCAAGAAATATTATGAAAGCAGATTATTTTATGCTCATAATGAAACTTTTTCTACTTATCATTATAATGAAAGCCTAAAAGCTTTTAATAAATTTGGCGTTGATGCTTTTAAAAATAAAGAAGTTTTAGTATTTTGCGAGCAAGGCTTTGGCGATACTATAATGTATGCAAGATGCTTAGAAAAACTTTGCAAAATCGCTTCAAAGGTTTTATTTGCTCCTCAAAGTGCCATGTATGAAATGTTTAAAAATCAAATCAAATTTTTAAATCAAAATGATGATATTTTTAAAAATGTAAAGGTTTTAAAAAATCTACCTACAAATTTTGATTATGCTATTCCTATTTGTTCTTTGCCTTTTTTTATTGATATTAAGCTTGATGAGATTTTACGATTAAAAACACCTATATTGCCACAGAAAAAACCGCATAATCAAAGAAAAAAACTTGGTATTTTTTATGCTACTCCTAATGCTGAAAATTCTGATTTATTAAGAAATGTAAAATTTGAATTTTTATTTGATGTATTAAAAGACTTAGATTATGAAATCATTTCTTTTCAAATGCAATTAAAAGAAGAATTACCTAAGGTAATAGAAGATAGAAGCAAGCTTATAAAAAATTGGAATGATACTCTAAATTATTTATATGATATTGACTGTATGCTTAGTATTGATAGTGCTATAGCGCATTTAAGTTTAGCTATGGATATTCCTACTATAGTTCTTTTACATCCTAGGTTTGATTGGCGTTGGGGAAAATTTGAAAATCCTAAAAGTTATTTTTGGCCAAAAGCAAAATGTTTTATCATAAAAGAACAAGAAGAAACAAAAAGGAATTTGCAAAAACTGATTAAAGATATTTTAAACTAAAGCTTAGTTTAAGAGCTTTAGGTGGAAAATTTGGTTTTTGATTTGCAAAAATTAAAAAATTGATTTTTAAACTAATCAAGGTATAATTTTAAAGTTAAAAATAAGGAATAACTATGCTCTATGTTTATATTAAAACTCAAAATGCTTTAGTTCAAAGAATCAACTTTAATCTCGATAGTCAAGAACTACCACAAAATATTTTATGGATTGATTTACTTCATCCAAGTGCAGCGGAAATTGCTTTTATATCAAGTGAATTTAATCTTGAGTTTCCTACAAAAGAAGAAAGAGAAGAAATAGAACTTAGCGCAAAATATTGGGAAGACAATGCGACAATAACCATCAATGCTCACTTTTTAGTAAGAGATCTTAAAAGCGATGAAGAAGATAGGAATTTAATCAAGCTTCGCACAGAAATTGTTACTTTTGCTACAGCTAAAAATATCTTATTTACTATAAGATATAACGAATTTAGCACTTTTGAAGAAATTCAAGCAAGGATTTTAGCTAGTCCGAAGAATTTTGAAGATGGTTTTGATATTATTGATAAAATGTTTGAAGTGCGCGTTGAAAAAGATGCGGATTTACTAGAATGGATAGACAAAGAAGCAAGACGCTTAAGAACAAGTGTTTTAGAAAAAAAAGATGAATATAGTTATGATGAAATGCTAAAGGATATTTCAAGCTTACAAGAGCTTAATATGCGTGTAAGAGATTCTTTATTTGATAAACGTCGTGCTATGACTTCTTTGCTAAAAAGCGATAAAATCGATAAAGATATAAAACAAAATCTCACTATAGTTTTAAAAGACTTAAATTCTTTGGTTGAATTTAGTGTTTCACAACTTAATATCTTAGACAATATTCAAACCATTTTAGCCAGCCAAATCAACATAGAACAAAACAAAATCATTAAAATTTTTACCGTTGCAACTGTTGCCATGATGCCTCCTACTTTAATAGGAACTGTTTATGGTATGAATTTTAAATTCATGCCAGAACTTGAACTTCACTATGCTTATCCCATAGTGCTTGGCGTGATGGTAATTTCTATCATTTTACCTTTGGTTGTTTTCAAGAAAAAAGGATGGTTATAAAAATTTATTAAGGAGGAACAATGGATACGATAAACATAGGAATTTTAACCCTAAGCGATAGAGCAAGTAGTGGCATATACGAAGATAAAGCTACTGCTGAAATTGAAAGAGTGTTAAATTCATATATAAAAAATGATATTATTTATCATAAAGAATTAATCCCTGATGATTATGATTTGATCATTAAAAAATTACTTTATCTAGCAGATGAAAAAAAATGCGATTTGATTGTTACAAGCGGAGGTACAGGTCCAGCGCTTCGTGATGTAACCCCAGAAGCCACGGAAGCCGTGTGTGATAAAATGATGCCAGGTTTTGGAGAGCTTATGCGCTTAGAAAGTTTAAAATATGTCCCAACAGCTATACTTTCAAGACAGAATGCAGGAATTCGCAATAAATCTTTTATTATTAATTTACCAGGAAATCCTAAAGCTATAAAAGAATGTCTAGAGCCTGTTTTTCCAGCTATACCTTATTGTATTGATTTAATAGAAGGTGCTTATATAGAAGCAAATGATGAAGTTATTAAGGTTTTTCGCCCTAAGAAAAAATGTCAAAATTAAAATTTATTAGCTCTGATAAGTCTGCTTAATTGTCTAGCAAGCAGACTTGCCGAAGCTTCATCTTTACTTATCTTTTGCACTTTATTTTTAAACTTACAAAGTCTGTCATCTAAAATCATATCATTGATTGGAATTTTAGGCTTTTCTTTTTGCTTTTGTGAAATCTTTTTCTTAAAAAACATTCTTTAATCCTTTTTTATAAATATACATCAACTTAGTTGAAAAGAATATTATTTTAGATTTTAAGCTATTAACTTTATTTCATTATTTTAAGCTAGAATTCGCAAAAAACCAATCAAGGAAAAATAATGACTTTAATTGCAATTTTATGTCTTTACACAGCACTTTTATCTTGGATTTCCTATACTCAAATTCGTTTCTTAGAAAGAGAAAAAGACAAACAAGCTCAAATTTTAAGCGAAAAAGACTATCAAAATGCAGCAGACATTGCCATCGAAAATGAAAAATTTAAACTATTTTCCAATTTTTATAATTTAATCATCAATATTGCATGGATAGGTTTTGGATTTTTATATCTTAAAGAATTACTTATCTCAAATAACACTCGTTTTGAAAATACTTTATTTTTATTATCTTTTTTAATAATCACAAGCATTTTAAATCTACCTTTAAGTATTTATGAAAGTTTTATCAAAGATAAAGCCCATGGTTTTTCAAATATGACTGTAAAACTTTTTATCAAAGACACTGTAAAAAGTCTTATTTTAACTTTAATATTTGGATTTTTAATCCTTTATGCTTTGCTTTTTTGCTATGATTTTTTTGGAACTTTTTGGTGGATTGTGGCCTTTATTTTTGCCTTTTGTATTATAGTAATTATAAATCTCATTTACCCTACCTTGATAGCACCTATTTTTAATAAAATGGAAAAACTAAACGATGAAAATTTGCTGAAAAAAATCAGCTCTTTAATGAAACAATGTGGGTTTAATGCAAATGGGGTTTATGTTATTGATGCAAGCAAAAGAGATAAACGTTTAAATGCTTATTTTGGTGGACTTTTTAAAAGCAAAAGAGTGGTTCTTTTTGATACATTATTAAAAGCTTTAAATGAAAGAGAACTTTTAGCTGTTTTAGGACACGAGCTTGGACATTTTGTTCATAAGGATATTATCAAAGCTTTATTTAACGGTGCTATAACTATGTTTTTACTTTTTTTTGTTTTTGCAAATTTACCTGAATTTGTTTACTTAGAAAGTCATCTAGAAGGAGTAAATGGCGGTGTATTTGCTCTTTTATTTATCTTTGCAAATATTTTTAGCTTTTTAATCTCTCCTATACTTAATGCCTTAAGTAGAAAAAATGAATTTGCAGCTGATCAACACGGAGCTAAAGTTACAAGCAAAGAAGATATGAAAAATGCGTTGATAGCTCTAGCAAGAGAAAATAAAGCTTTTATCAAAACAAGTAAAATATATACATTTTTTTATCTCAGTCATCCAAGTATTAGCGATAGAATCAAGGCTCTTTCTTGACTATAAAAAATGCTCTTATAGAAGCTAAATCTAGCTTAAAAGGTTATGAAAATGAAGCAGTATTTATACTCTGTGAATATCTAAAAAAAGATAAAGCTTGGTTATTTTTAAACCAAGATATAGAAATAGATCACAAACCTTATTTTGAGCTTATAAGACGTTTTAAATCTGGAGAACCTTTTGAATATATATTTGAAAAAGTGGATTTTTGGGGCTTAGAATTTAAGATAAAAAAAGGCGTTCTAATCCCTCGTTACGATAGTGAAATTTTACTTTTTCAAATTTTAAATTTATGCAAAAAAAATACTTTTAATAAGATTTTAGAAATAGGATTTGGAAGCGGAATTTTAAGCATTGTTTTAGCCAAAGAACTTGGGTTAAAAATCACAGCCTGTGATATCAATCCTAAAGCCTTAGAATTAGCTTTAGAGAATGCCAAATTACACAAAGTCGATCACTTGATTGACTTTAAACTTTGTAATTTTAAGCAAATTAAAGAAAATTATGATTTTATTTTTTCAAATCCACCTTATATTAAAAATTCATATCCTATAGATATTTGGGTACAAAAAGAACCCAAAGAAGCTTTATTTGGCGGAGAAAAAGGATATGAAATTCTAGAAGAAATCATACATTTTTCCCTCGATAAAAAAGTTAAATTTTTAGCTTGTGAATTTGGCTATGATCAAAAAGAAATTTTGGAAAAAATCTTATATCAAAATAATTTCATTGTTGATTTTTTCAAAGATGAACAAGGTTATAATCGTGCTTTTATAGCTAAATTTACAAATATGCGTTATGATAAAAAATAAAAGGAGAAACTTTTGAAAGCTGTTAATTTATTTTTACTTGCCTCCATCATAGGGGTTGAACTCATACTAGGAATAGTTGTTGCACCAACAATTTTTTTTCCTCAGAATCTTATAGGGGAGGGAGTGTTGAGCCATTTTCAAAGTGGCTTAATAATGACGCAAATTTTTATTAAAATGGGATATTTACTGATTTTTGTTTCAGTGGTTAATTTTTTATATGAAATTTATTCTCTTATAAAAGATGAAATAAAATTTCAAATAAAATTTTCAAAATTTATGCTGAGTTTGCTTATTTTGATTTTAAGCTTAATATTTGTTTTTTATTTTACTAATACCATAATTGAACTTCAAAACTTAGGTGAAAACGCTACAAAAACTCAAGAATTTATCAGTATCCATAATGCAAGTGAAGTGGTGATTAAAATCATCTTGATAATGCAAGTTTTTTTGTATTTCTTAAGCTTTAAAATAGCAAAAAAATGATAGAATATTAAATAAATCCAAAAAGAGAAGGAGTAGGCCATGATGATCTCTGATGCAACTATGATGCAACAAAATTACTATTTAAACAATGCACAAAAAGCTAGCGATAAAGCTTTAGAAAATATTGCAGCTGTTCGCGCAATAAGTGGAGTTGATAGTGCCAATTTAGCTATTGCTGACTCTTTAAGATCTCAATCAAGCACTATAGATCAAGGTATCGCAAATGCTTATGATGCTATAGGGGTTTTACAAATTGCAGATGCTAGCCTTACTAATATCTCTCAAAGTGCAGATAGACTTAATGAACTTTCAGTAAAAATGAACAATGCTGCACTTAATGATTCTCAAAAAGGAATGCTAAGAACAGAAGCAACACGCATACAAGAATCCATCAATGATTCTTTTAATAATGCAACTTATAATGGAAAAAATGTCTTTCAAACTATGAATTTTGTAGTAGGTAGCGGAACTGAAACTACAAATTTAAATCCATTAGCAACAGGTGGATTAAGCATAGATAATCAAGATAGTATTACAAATTTTATGGATCAACTTGGAAGTTTAAGAAGTGAAATAGGCTCAGGTATCAATGCCATCACATCAAATATTAATGCAAGTGTTCAAAACAGCATCAACTCAAAAGCAGCTGAAAATAATTTACTAAATAATGACATAGCAAAAAATGTTAATGATTTTAATGCCAATTATCTAAAAGAAAATGCTGCTGCTTTTGTTGCTGCGCAATCCAACATGCAGCTTCAAAGCAAAATTGCTAATTTACTACAATAATATAAGCCCTAAATAGGGCTTATTTCTTTATCAAAATGACTTTAGAGCAAATTTTAGAAAAAACCAAAAACGTTCGTCTTGTAGCCGCAAGCAAGTATGTCGATGCAAGTATAATTGAAAAGCTTTTTGATCAAGGTATAGTAGAATTTGGAGAAAATCAAGTCCAAGCTCTAGCACAAAAAAAAGAAAATCTTGATGAAAAAAAACTAGATATAAAATGGCATTTTATAGGAACGCTACAAAGCAACAAAATCAATCTCTTAATCAAACAAAAACCTATATTATGGCACTCTTGCAATGGTATTAAAATAGCTAAAGCTATGGACAAAAGACTTGATTATAAATTAAATACTTTATTAGAAATCAATAGTGCAAATGAAAATAGCAAAAGCGGTCTAGATCCAAATCAAGCTGTAGAAGAATATTTACAAATACAAGAAGAATGCTCTAATCTAAATCTTTGTGGCGTAATGAGCATAGGATCACACAGCCAAGATAAAGAAAGTATTATCAAAAGCTTTGAAACTACATTTAAAATTTATGAAATTCTTCAAAAACATGGGGCTAAAATTTGCTCTATGGGGATGAGTAATGATTTTGAAATTGCTATAAAATGCGGATCCAACTTAGTAAGACTTGGAAGCATTTTATTTAAAAATCTTAAGTAAGAACAATCTTACTTAAGCATATTTATTAGAAATTTCCTCTACTATACTATCAGAGATAATAAAATCTGTATGATAAAGCAAGCAAGATCCCGCGCTAATAACTTTTAAAACAAGTTTTTTATTGTTTTTTTCATTAGGATTATGTGCATTTCTAGCAATTTCATGAATTTCATAGATTAATTCTCTATTTAACCTTGTCAAATCTAGCTCTATGATATTTTTTTCAAATTCCTTAGGTTCTGCGGTAAAATGATTTTCTTCTTTATTTTTGAAATCTTTTTTTGCTCCAAATTTTTTTATAGCTTTAATCTCGCCATCTTCAAGACTTTGTAAATCTTTAATTGCTTTTAAAAAAAAGCTAGGCTTCTCCCCTCCCTCAGCTTTAAATCCCAATACAAAACCATAGGCATTATTTTTTAAATTTTCATCTTTGATGATGTTTTCTATTTCTTCTACATTGCTTTCAAATACAGTAGCATCAAACGAAGAATAATAATCCAAAATTTCAATTCTACCATAACGCTTATTATTTTTACTCATCATGGATTTGAAATCTTCAATTTTACCTATACTTAAAATTTCTCCATTGTTTTTTAAACTTTCAAAATCTAAACTTTTAACATAATCTATGGCATTAATTTGTTCATAAAATCGATCTAAAGGATGGCCTGAAACATAAATTCCTAAAATTTCTTTTTCATATCCTAATTTTTCCATCACTTCAAATTCTTCATTTTTGGGAGTAAAATTTACTTGAACACCTGAAGTTAATTCCTCTTCACCAAAAAGAGAACTTGCAGCATTTTTTCTTACTTCAGCCATTTTACGCGATGCTTCGCTAAGATTTTCCATATTATCAAACAAAGCTTTTCTAGTAAAACCAAACTCATCAAAAGCCCCTGCCTTAATAAGACTTTCTAATGTTCTACGGTTTATTTTGGTAGGATCTATCTTACCTAAGAAATCATTAATATCCTTAAATTCTCCATCTTGTCTTGCTTCAAGTAAATTTTCAACTGCAGGAATACCCACACTTTTTATAGCCCCAAGTCCGTATATAATAGCATCATTGCCATCTTGCTCTAAAGCACTAAATTCACGGATCGCTTTGTTAATCGATGGAGGTAAAAGTTTAATATTCATTTTTTTCATCTCATCAATATAAACAGCAATTTTATCCACATTGTTTTCTTCGCTTGTTAAAAGCGCTGCCATAAATTCACTAGGATAATAAGTTTTTAAATAAGCTGTTTGAAAAGTAATCAACGCATAAGCTGCAGAGTGAGATTTATTAAAACCATATCCTGCAAATTTTACGATAAGCTCCCATAAATCCTCAGCTTTTGCTCTATCATATCCTTGTTTTTCTGCTCCATCTGCAAAATCAGTTTTAAGCTTTTTCATCTTCTCAGGATCTTTTTTACCCATAGCACGACGCACTACATCAGCACCTCCTAAAGAAAAGCCACCTATAATTTGAACAATTTGCATAACCTGTTCTTGATAAACAATAACCCCATAAGTAGGCTCTAAAACCTTTTCTAAACTGTCAAAAGGATATTCTATACTTTTTAAACCATGCTTTCTATCGATAAAATCATCAAGCATTCCTGATTCCATAGGGCCTGGACGATAAAGCGCAAGAACCGCAATGATATCTTCAAAACGCTCTGGTTTTAAGCGTGCATTTAAGCTTTGCATACCGTCTGATTCGATTTGAAAAATCCCTAAAGTATTTCCACTTTGTATGGTTTTATAAACTTTGCTATCATTTACATCTATGGTTTCCCAAATAATGTCTTTATTATAACGCTTTTTAATAAGCTTGATTGCATTATTGATTACTGTTAAAGTTTTTAGACCTAAAAAGTCAAATTTTATCAAATCTACATCTTCTAAATGATCTTTAGAATACTGCGTTACTAAATGTCTTTCATCATTTTTACTTTGTCTAAAAAGCGGAGTTTTCTTCCATAAACTTTCATTAGAAATTACAACACCTGCTGCGTGCATACCGGCATTGCGATTTAATCCTTCTAAAGCTCTTGCATATTCCCAAACTTCAGGACCTTTAGGGTGACGATCAATAAATTCTTTGATTTTAGGTTCTTTTTCATAAGCAGCATCAAGAGTGATTTTAAGCTCTTCAGGCACAAGTTTAGCAAGCTCATCAGCATCTTGAATACTCATATCACAAACTCTAGCCACATCACGAATCACTCCTTTAGCCAAAAGCTTACCAAAGGTAATAACCTGTGCAACCTTATCTGCTCCATATTTATCAATCACATAATCAATCACTTCAGCACGTCTGTCTTGACAAAAATCCACATCAATATCAGGCATGCTCACACGCTCAGGATTTAAAAAACGCTCAAAAAGTAGACTATAAGGAATAGGATCTAAATCCGTAATCCTCAAACAATAAGAAACCAAACTTCCTGCAGCTGATCCTCTTCCAGGACCTACTGGAATGCCTTTATCTTTAGCCACTTTAATAAAATCATGAACAATAAGCATATAACCTGAAAATTTCATATTTTTAATGATATTAATTTCTACTTCAAGTCTTTGTTTATATTCTTTATGCTTGCTTTCATCGATAAATTTTAATCTCTCTTCAAGTCCCTTTTTACAAAGCTCTTCAAAAACTATGTCATCATTATCAAAGCTAAATTCTTTTGTTTCTTCAGGCAAGGTAATATTATGATCTTTAGCATATTCTCTTGTAAATTTGAAATTCGGTGGAGTGGGATTGCCAAGATTAAGCTCTAAATTACATTTTTGTGCAATTTCTTGTGTATTTTCTATAGCTTCTGGAATATCTGCAAAAAGCTCACTCATTTGCTCAGGACTTTTAACATAAAATTCATGCACACTATGACGTATTCTATCAGGATCATTAAGTTTTTTTCCCATAGCTATACACATAAAAACCTCATGGGCAGCCGCTCTTTCTTTAAAAGTATAATGCGTATCATTTGTAGCAATAATTTTTATATTTAATTCTTTAGAGAGTCTGATAATGTCATCATCTATCATTCTTTGATCACTTATACCATGACGCATGATTTCAAAATAAAAATCATCTTTAAAAACTTTTTTATACCATAATGCCGCTTCTTTTGCTGCCTCATAGCCTTTTGCACCAAAACGCACATTTCTTTCACTATAAGTATTTAAGTGCCAATTTACTTCACCTTGCAAGCAAGCAGAAGAACAAATAAGACCTTCGCTATATTTTTCTAAAAGCTTTTTATTGATACGCGGATAATAATACAAACCTTTAATATAACTTTGAGAACTTAAATACATTAAATTTTGATATCCGATCTCATTTTTTGCATACAAACAAAGGTGAAAACGCTGACGAGAACTTTTATCATCTAATTCATCGTGATTATGTAAATACGCTTCCATACCAATGATAGGTTTTAAACCTTGTGCTTTCATTGTTTGATAAAAATCAATTGCCCCAAACATATTTCCATGATCTGTCATAGCAACACTTGTAGCACCCTGCTCTTTTAAAGTCAAAGCTAATTCTTTAAGCTTATTAGCTCCATCAAGCAAAGAATATTCTGTATGTAAATGCAAGTGTGTAAATTGACTCATTTTCTTCCTTTAGTTTTTTAAGGCTTATTTTAATTTTGATAAAAATTATAAATTTTTCTCGCTGAATTTGAAAGAAATTGACCCTAAATTTCAACTTAAATTTTACAAAAAAGGCAAAAATTCAGCCAAAATAAACTATAATAAAAATTTAAGATTTTAATCTTAAATAAAATAAACTTTTCAAAGGATGAAATGATGAAAGTAAAAATTGCTTATTGCAATCTTTGAAATTATCGCCCACAAGCTGCAAGGGTTGCAGAAGAACTACAAAGCGATTTCAAAGATGTTGAAGTAGAATTTGAAATTGGCGACAGAGGTGATTTTATCGTTGAAGTAGACGGAAAAGTTATCTTCTCTAAAACACAACTTATTAATTGCGAAAGTGAAAGATTTCCATATCAAAATGAAATTAATCAATTAATAAAAAATAGAGTGTAATCAAACACTCTATCATAATATTTTCTCATATTCCTTGCCAATATATATGTTTTGCTCATACTCGATAATAGGACGCTTAATACAGCTTGGATTTTCTAATACAATTTTCTCAAGTTCTTTTTCATTTAAACTTTTAACTTTTTCTTTGTTTAAACCAAGTTTTTTAGAAGTTAATCCAGCAGTATTGATAAGATCTTCAAAAGATTTTTGTTTTAACCATGTGTATAAAATATCTTGATTAATCTTTTTAATATCCATAAAATCAAATACAACACCTTTTTGTGTTAAAGCATCCATAGCTTTCTTTACAGAATTACAATTTTTAATACCATAAAGTTTCATTTTCTAGCCTTTTTTACTAAATCTGCAATTAAAAAAGCAAGCTCTAATGCTTGATCCGCATTAAGCCTTGGATCGCATTGAGTCTCATAACGATCTTCTAAGCTTTGAGCAGTAACATTGCTTGCACCACCTGTGCATTCTGTTACATCTTTTCCGGTCATTTCAAGATGCACTCCACCTGGATAAATCCCTTCGCTTATTGCAATCTCAAAAAAAGATCCCACTTCTTGCATGATTTTATCAAACTCACGTGTTTTAAAATTACCTGCTTTTACTGTATTTCCATGCATAGGATCTATGCTGTATACTAAATTTAAACCTTCACTTTTAAGTTTGGAGAAAATTTTTGGCAAATTATTGATAATTTTATCTGCACCCATGCGGATAATAATATTTAATCTTCCTTCTTCATTATTCGGATTTAAAACATTTGCTAAAGCTATGATATCATCAGCACTTGCACTAGGTCCTATTTTAACCCCTAAAGGATTTTTTACTCCTCTTAAAAAATGTACATGAGCTTCATCAAGCGCCCTTGTTCTTTCACCTATCCAAAGCATGTGAGCTGAACAATCGTAAATTTCTCCACTTAAACTATCCACTCTAGTTAAAGCTTCTTCATAAGGCAAAAGCAAAGCTTCATGTGAAGTATAAACACTAACTTCTCTTAGACTCGGAGTATTACTTGTATTAATCCCACAAGCTTCCATAAAAGCCAAAGCTTGTGAAATTTTTTCACTGATATCAGTATATTGCTTATGGAGTTCACTCTTTTTTAAAAACCTCAAATTCCAACGATGCACTTCATGCAAATCTGCTAAACCACCCTTAGCAAATCCGCGCAACAAATTTAGCGTTGTTGCACTTTGATAATAAGCTTCAAGCATTCTATGAGGATCAGGAATGCGCGCTTGTTCGCTAAATTCAAAACCATTAATAATATCACCACGATAACTAGGAAGACTTATACCATTTAACTCTTCAAAATCACTACTTCTTGGCTTGGCAAACTGCCCTGCAATACGACCAATTTTTACAACAGGACATCCACCGGCAAATGTAAGCACTATAGCCATTTGAAGTAAAATCTTAAACATGTCACGGATATTTACAGCGCCAAAATTTTCAAAGCTTTCAGCACAATCTCCACCTTGAAGTAAAAAAGCTTCTTTTTTACAAACTCTTGCTAAAGACTTTTGAAGATTTCTCACTTCTCCAGCAAAAACCAAAGGAGGAAGTTTCTCAAGTCTTGCTAAAACTCTATTCATTTCCTCTTGATCTGGATAGATAGGTTGCTGTTTTATGGGATAGTTTTTCCAAGAATTCTTAGTCCACATGGTTTTTTCTTTCGTTTTATTGATCAGCTTCCTCTATAAGTTGAATAACCAAAAGGAGAAAGGGTTATTGGAACATGATAATGTTTTTGATCTTTAGAAAGCTCAAAACTTACCTCTACAAAAGGATAAAAAGTATTTATTTTGTGTGATGTGTAATAGTCTTTTGTAAAAAATTTAAGCTTATAAATTCCAAAAGCCCTATTTTCAGCTTTTTCATATGGTAATAAATCCCCTATTCTACCATTTTCTTCGGTAAATTCTTCACTTACTTTTTTCCACTGTTGATTTGCTTCCAACTTATAAAGCTCAACTTTTACCTTAGGAGCGGGTTGTCCAGAAGTAATATCCAAGACATGAGTGCTTAATTGATATTCAGTAGCACTCAAAAACATTGGCACGCTTGCTAATATTAATAAAGTTTTTTTAATAGAAAACATTTTCTCTCCTTATATAATATTTACAAGGAATATTATATAAGAGCATTATTAATAATTAAAATCAAATAATAAAAATTATAAATTAATTATAATTATTTAATTGTTAGACTTATAATAAAAAATAATTATAAATTATTTTTTAAGCTCTTTAATACGTGCTGCTTTACCGCGTCTATCTCTTAAGTAGAATAATCTTGCACGGCGTACACGACCACGACGCAAAACAATAATACTTTCCAAACTCTCACTATAAATAGGGAAAATTCTCTCAACGCCAACATTATTAGCACCCATTTTACGTACGATAAAAGTTTCGCTTACGCCATTACCTCTTCTAGCAATACAAATACCCTCAAAATTTTGGATTCTTGTTTTATCTCCTTCTTTGATACGAATTGCAAGCTTTAAAGTATCACCAGCACGAAAATCTGGAACATTTTTACCTTCAATTTGTTTTGCTTCAAATTGTTCTATATATTTATTTTTCATAAAAATCCCTTATTTTTTGCGTTCATGCTCTAAAAATAAATCTGGACGAAAAAATTTCGTTTTGCAAGACGCCAAAGTAGTTTTTAAACTTGCAATTCTAGCGTGATTACCCTTTAAAAACTCTGAAGGAGTATAAAATTTTTGATTTTTTTTCTCAAAAATAAAAGGTTTTGAAAAAGCAGGTGCTTCGAGTAAATTATTTTCAAAGCTTTCTTCTTCCAAACTTTCCATATTCCCTAAAACCCCGTTAACATTTCTTAAAATCGCATCACACATTACAAGCGCAGGTAATTCTCCTCCTGTTAAAATAAAATCCCCTATGCTAAAAACTTCATTCGCAAAAATTTCAAGCACTCTTTCATCTATACCTTCATAGCGCCCACATACAAAAACTATGTGTTCTTTTTTACTTAAGCGTTTGGCGTCTTTTTGATTAAAAGTTTTACCACTTGGATTTAAAAAAATAAAATAGGGATTTTCTTTTTTTTCTTGAATACTTTTTAACACCTCATACATAGGTTCAACTTGCATCAAAAGTCCAGCTCCACCACCTATTTTATAATCATCGACTTTATGATAAGAATTTTTAGAAAAATCTCTTGGGTTATAAAAATTAAGTTTGAAAAGTTTTTTTTCTTTTGCTCTTGCAAGTATAGAATCCTGAAAGTAAAATTTCATAAGATTAGGAAATAAAGAAACGAAACTAAATTTCATGAATTTTCTAAAATTAAAAAAGCATCTTGCGTGCAAAAAATCTGTCGTTTTTCTATATCTATATTTTTAACAAATTTATCTAGATACGGAATAAAAAATATTTTAGAATATTTTTTATTCACCCATTTTTCATCACTTTGAATTTCAAATAAATAAGAAGCTCCAATTTCCAAGATATCAACAACTTTACCTAATCTTTTATCTTCTTCAAAAACTTCACACTCTAAAATATCAAAATAAAAAAACTCATCTTTTTTTAATTTACAAGTTTGTCTGCTTTTCTCGATACTCTGAAAAAGAATAAGATTGGTTAATTCTTTAGCTTTTTCTATATCTTCATAATTCTCAAATAAAACAGTAGAATTGCTTGCATTATAATGCTTAATCTTTAATATTTCTTTGGTATTTTTTATAAAAAAGGTAGCATCTTTTTTAAATTGAGAAGAAAAGTCGCTCAGGTTATGCAATTTTACATAACCCTTAAGACCCACAGTTTTACCAAGTTTTGCAACTTGAACAAAATCTTTTTCACTCAAGTGCTTTTACCGTTACCCTATAAGAACTTGCATCCTTGCTCTTATAAGCAGAGATTACGGTTTTTATAGCATTGATCATTTTTCCATTTTTACCTATAAGCTTACCTGTATCAACCTTATGTGCAAAAAGAACAATCTCAAAAAAATTTTCACTTAATTCAATTTTTTGAGTGTTAATCTGTTCAGGATAATCTGCAATTAATTTTGCGTATTCCCTAAGAAAATTCTCTACCATGATTATTTGCTAGTGATAGAAGCAACTTTATCGCTAAGTTTTGCACCAACACTTTTCCAATAAGCTAAACGCTCTGCATCAACTTTAATTACCTCAGGTTCTACCATAGGATTATAATATCCAATACTTTCTATCCAACCACCATCGCGACGTTTTCTACTGTCTGTAACCACAATACGATAAAATGGTCTTTTAGTTCTACCCATTCTTGTAAGTCTAATAACTGTCATTTATACTCCTTAAAAATTAAAAATTTTATTTATAGATACTATAAAAAGTATTTATAAATAAAATTTAAAATTGTCTTCTAGCTTGGCTCATCATTTGTGTCAAATTCTCCATTCCTTTTTTGCCTGAAAATCTTTTTGCAAGTTTTGCTGCATTACTAAATTGTTTTAAAAAACG
Source organism: Campylobacter sp. BCW_6467 (assembly GCF_001762855.1). Lineage (NCBI taxonomy): Bacteria > Pseudomonadati > Campylobacterota > Epsilonproteobacteria > Campylobacterales > Campylobacteraceae > Campylobacter > Campylobacter sp. BCW_6467. The sequence continues at coordinate 16,392 of NZ_MJXP01000007.1, forward strand.
ATTGACTTCTACCTGAGAAAGACCTGCTCCCTCTGCTATACGACGTTTTCTAGCATTATTTAACAAATCAGGATTTTCTCTTTCTTTTGGAGTCATTGAAGAAATCATTGCCTTAATATGTATAATCTCTTTAGAATTATCCAAATCTATATCTTTTACCGCATTTGCCATTCCGCCAAGCCCTGGTATCATACCGATTAAAGACTTCATACTTCCTAATTTTTTAATACTTTCCATTTGGTTAAGAAAATCATTAAAATTAAATTCACCTTTTTTGATTTTTTGATTGAGTTTTTTAGCTTCTTTTTCATCAATCACTGCAGCAGTTTTTTCAGCTAAAGTAGCCAAATCACCCTCGCCCATGATACGACTTACTATGCGATCTGGTATAAAAACTTCTAAATCTGCTACTTTTTCACCTACACCAATAAATCTTAAAGGAATACCGATTTGTTTTGCTATACCTAAGGCTACTCCACCTTTAGTATCTGCATCAAATTTTGATAAAATTACCCCGCTGATACCTAAAACTTCATTAAAACTAGCCGCAGTCTTAACCCCATCTTGACCACTCATTGCATCAGCAACATAGAAAATCTCATCAGGATTTAAAACATCCTTAACTGCTTTTAATTCATTCATCAAAGTCTCATCTATAGCCAAACGCCCAGCAGTATCCACAAGCAAAACATCCACCATAGAACTTTCAGCCTTTTTTAAAGCCTCTTTAGCAACCCTAATAGGATCTTTTTCATTTTCTATGAAGAAAAGTTCAATTTCATTAGCTTCACAAAGTTGTCTTAGCTGCTCCACTGCCGCTAAACGCTGTAAATCACAAGCTGCAACTAAAACTTTTTTATTGCGTAATTTTAAATAATTTGCAAGTTTGATAGTGCTTGTAGTCTTACCGCCCCCTTGCAAACCTGCCATTAGAACTACTGTTGGGGGTTTAGAAGCAAAAACAAAACCTTGATTTTTGCCATTGACACTTAAAATATTTTCTAAATTTACTTTAATGGCATTTAAAAATTGTTTTTGACCTATTCCGTTTTGCTTTACATCTTCTTCTATCGAAGTCAAAAGCTCTTTAGTTACCTTATGGTGAACATCTGCTTTTAAAAGAGCTTTTTTTAAGGTTTCTAAAGCGTTCTTAAGTGCTTTTTCATCATCAACAAAACGTAATTTATTAATCGCTGATTTAAAAGATTCGCTAACTAACTCAAACACTTTATCACCTTTCTATAAAATTTTTAAATTAAACCTTGCATTATACAAAATTTTTTCTTAAATGGCTTTAAAAATCTAAATTTTTTATCTCAAAGCCAACTTTTGCAAAACTATTATCTAGCTCAGCCTTAAAATAATAATCAAAAATTTTAATTTCATAACTATGTAAATACATTCTATCGCTTGAAATTTTAGCATATTTTTCATCACCTACAACGCCATGTTTTATAAATTTAGCATGCACTCTGATTTGATGAGTTCTACCTGTTTGAATGACTATTTTTGCTAAGGTTTTTTTTGACTGCAACATAATAGGAGTAATGATACTTAAGGCACTTAAACCATCTTTTGAAACTTTACTTAATGCTCCACATTTTGCTTTTATGGTAAAAATAGGCTCATTCACTTCAACCTCTTCAGCCAAAACCCCATCTAAAACCGCAATATAACTTTTATAAACTCTGTGTTTTTTAAATTCTTCTATACAAAGCTTTCTAAAATCTTCATCTTTGCAAAGCAAAATCACACCGCTTGTTTCTTTGTCTAAACGATTTAAAAGCTTGGCATTAAATTTTTTCTCCAAGTCTTCACTCACATAAGCGTAAGGTTTATTAATAGCAATAATCTTATCATCTTCAAAAATAATTTGAGGATTTTTGGTTTTTATCACATTAAATCTTGCCTTATCGTTCATCAAAGCTCTAGCAACCACAACTTTTTTTCCATGTGAAAAAACACAACCCTTATCAATCAAATCTTTAGCTTCACGATTTGAAATTTTTTCTTGCAAAGCTAAGAGTTTATAAGCTTTTTCTTGCATCAATTCCCTTTTGTATAGTTTGCATGATAAGATCTAAATTTTCTTTTTTGGAAATTTTAGCTTTTAAATTTAAATAATGGATTTTATCATTTAAATCTTTTAAATTTTCACAAAAATATACATTTTCCACTTCTTCAAACAAAGCCTTTTGATTGTGAATAAATTTCCCGCTGATTAATACATTGTCAAAATATGCCACTTCTATAGGATTGTGTCCTCCTATGCCTTCTATGAAAGAACCTCCAAGTACAACAACATCAGAAATTGCATAAAAATTTACAAGCTCCCCTAAAGTATCTAAAAGTAAAATTTTTTTAGAAAATTTCTTATTTTCATCTTTTAAAGAGCTAAATTTTTCAAATTCTAAACCTTTGTTTAAAAGTAAATTTTCAACTTCTTTAAAACGCTCAGGGTGTCGTGGGGCGATAATGAGTTTTTCATTTTCTTCTAGTTTAAAATGATCAAGTAAAAGCTCTTCTTCATCTTTATGAGTACTAGCAAAAATGATAAGTTTTTCCTTAGGTTTGGTATAAATTTTATTATTTTTAATTTCTAAATTTGCCTTAATATTTTTAAAAATTTTAACATTTTTAGCTCCCAAACTTTCAAGTCTTACTTTATCTAATTCACTTTGAGCAAAAACTTCATCAATATAAGAAAAAATTTTTTTATAAAAAAAAGAAAATTTTTGATAAGAATGATAAGATTTATCAGATATTCTCGCATTAAGCAAAATAATCTTAGCCTTATAAATACGTGCCATAAAAACAAGCATAAGCCAATATTCTGCTTCAAAAATTACCAAAACCTTACAAGGATTAAACCAAAAAGGCAAAAAATTTTCAAAAGCAAGATAATTTACCTTTTTACAAAATTCTTTTGCACATTCAAAACCTGTTTGAGTAATAGTAGTTATTCTTGAATCAAATTTCAAAACCAAAGCTTTAATACTTCTTACCTCCCCGTAAGAACAAGCATGAAAATGTACATCAGCTTTTTCTTGATGTAAATTTTTATAAAGAAAAAATCGAGATTTTAAACTAATTTTGTATTTGGATTTTAAAAAAGAAAGCAAAAGAATAAAGACGGCACAAAATAAAAATGCCGTCCAAGTTAAAAAATAATAAAAAAAGATCAATTTTGTTCTTCTTGCTCTTTATAAAGAATTCTTCCGCAATGAGGACAAGTTACAATCTCTTCACCTTTTACAACGGACAGATAAGTCTTATCGTAAATTTTCATAAAACATCCATAGCATGCTTGTTTTTTAACAGGAACTACAGCAGTATTCTTCGCCCATTTGCGAATTTTCTCATAAAAACTTAAAACTTTTTGATTCATCTCACTCACAAGTTTAGTTTTTTTATCATAAACACTCATTCTATCTTTTTCAAGAACTTCCATTTCAGATTTAATACTTACTCTAATCTCGTTAATATTTTGCTCTTGTTTGATTTTTTCTTCTTCGAGTTCTTTTTTATAAGTTTCTTTATTCTCTAAAATTTTATCTAGTCTTACAATCTCATCATTTGCAGCGTCTAATTGCTCTTTTGCGATATCTTCTTCAATTTTTAAAGCATTAGCTTCTTTTTCTGTTTTTACCGCACCACTTTTTTTAGAAAGATCTTTAATTTTTGCTGAAAACTCGGAAATATGAGCATTATTTTGTACTTTTTGATTTTCTATATCTTTGATTTCTTCATCAATTTTTTCTAAATCTGTGTTGATTTTTCCTATTTTTAACTCAGCATCTTTTAAAGTCTTATTAATACTGTCTATTTTTGGTTCATAACTATCAATCTCTTGATCTATTTTTGATAAAAGCACTAATTGTTCAAGATATTTATTCATTTATTTTCCTTAAAAATATTGAAATGGATTTTTTGAAACTGTTATTATAACTTGTAGCGGCAAATTTTTCAAGTCTTTTGCTAAACATTGAGAAAAATATCTCTCACTTTCAAAATGACCCAAATCAATAAGACTGATTTGATTACTAAGCGCCTCTAAAGCTTGATGATATTTAAAATCTCCACTTAAAAAACAATCCGCATCTACTTTAGAAATTAAATCTCCACCACTTCCAGTACATATAGCAATACGCTTAATGTCTTTTTTACCACAATCGCTTACACGTAAAATTTGTAAATTTAACCTTTTTTTCACCCGGTCACACAAAGCTTCAAAAGACATAAAATTTTCTACATAAATCAAAAATTCGTCTTTAAAAGAAATTTTAAAACCTAAAATTTCTTTCGTAAAATAAGTATTTAAATGACTTAAATCATAATTTGTATGCATACTGATTAAAGAAATATTTTTACAAATCATTTCTTTAACAAAAGCCCTAGGATAAGTTTTGTCATATAAATCTTTTAAACCTTTAAATATCAAAGGATGGTGTGTGATAATTAAAGAATTTTCACTCGCTTTTTTAATGATATTTTCATCAATATCTAAGCTTAAATAAACAGTTGAAATTTCGCTATCCTTATCTCCAAGCAAAATTCCACTATTATCCCATGATTCTTGAGTATTAAAAGGACTTAATTGATCTAAAAAATTATAAATTTCACTCAGTTTCATTTAAATTTTTCTTATAAATTTCAGCACAATTTTTTGAAAGCTCACGAATTTTTAACATATAATCTTGTCTTTGTGCTACAGAAATTGCTCCTCTTGCATCTAAAAGATTAAAAGTATGTGCAGCAAGCATACAATAATCATAAGCAGGTAAAGCTAGTCCTTGTTCTAAAATATTTTTACATTCTTTGTAAGAATTTTCAAACTGCTCATTCAAGATTTTAACATCACTTACTTCAAAATTGTATTTACTAAATTCATATTCACTTTGCTTATGCACATCTGCGTATTTAATTTTTTCTCCATTAAATTCACTCCAAACTATATCATAAACATTATCAACATTTTGAAGATACATGGCTATTCTTTCAAGACCATAGGTAATTTCAGCACTTACTAAATCTACTGCTATACCGCCAACTTGCTGAAAATAAGTAAATTGAGTAACTTCCATACCATCAAGCCATACTTCCCAGCCTAAACCCCAAGCACCTAAACTTGGACTCTCCCAATTATCTTCAACAAAACGAATATCATGACTTTTTAAATCAAAACCCAAATTTTCAAGACTTTTAAGATATAATTCTTGGATATTATCAGGACTAGGTTTAATCAAAACTTGAAATTGATAATAAGCACCTAAGCGATTAGGATTTTCACCATAACGTCCATCAGTAGGCCTTCTACTTGGAGCTACATAAGCAGCTGCCCAAGGTTTTTTTCCTAAACTTCTTAAAAAAGTTGCTGGATGAAAGGTTCCTGCACCTGCTGGCATATCATAAGGTTGCATAATCGCACAACCTTGCTCTTGCCAATAATTTTGTAAATTAAGTATCATTTGTGAAAAAGTCATTGTATCTCTCTTTATTGTTCCATATTTTCAATAGGTTTTTCTAAATTTTTATTCATTTCCAAATCAGGCTCTGTCTTAGCTCCAAAAATTTCTGCGGTTTTACTCCACATTAATTTATATTTACGCTTGAGAAATTCTATCTCTTCACGCGCATGTTTTAGCTCATTGTTTAAGGTTTCTATAGTTTTTCTATCTTCATCATAAAGTTCTTGCATAGAATAAAGAGCATCTTTTAAAAATTTATTCTCATTTTTTAATGCTTCAAGTGTTTCATCTTTAGCATCTAAAACTTTTTCATGTAAATTTAAAATAGTTCCTATTGTTTTTTCAACAAAACTTTCCCCTGCTAAAGTCATTGAATTTACCATTGCAGGTTGAGATTTTGCAGCACTAGGCACCACACTAAAAGTACCTTGATGAGCTTCGATGTAAATTTTACCCTCTTCTTCTTTAAAATTTAAAGCCCCATTAGCCATCATACCCTTAACCACATCTTCATTTAAATGCACAAGTTTACAAAATTCTTCAAGTTCAAGATAGGTTTGCATTTTTATCCCTTATAATAAAACTTCTACTTCTTTTGAATCAGATACAAGTTTTTTTTCTTTTTCAAGACGATCTTCTTTAAGCTTTTGTGCTAAATCAACATCATAAATAGCTAAAATTTGCATAGCCAAATAAGCAGCATTGATTGCTCCAGCCTTACCAATAGCTAAAGTTCCTACAGGAATTCCACTAGGCATTTGCACCGTAGAAAATAAAGAATCCATACTTGCAAGATTGCTTCCTGACATAGGCACTCCCAAAACAGGTTTTGTTGTATAAGCTGCAACAGCTCCAGCTAAATGCGCTGCCATTCCAGCTGCTGCTATAAAAACTTTCGCACCTTTTTCTTCAGCATTTGCAATATACTCTTTTGTTCTTTTTGGACTACGATGAGCTGATGAGATAATAAGTTCATACTTTACCCCAAAACTTTCTAAAGTTTTAGCAGCCTCTTTCATAGTCTCATAATCACTCTTGCTTCCCATTAAAATAGAAACAAAATTCATCTATATTTCCTTTCTTAAAAAACTTAATGCACTGATTTTACTTGGTAATTGAATTTCATGTTCATTGCCGCTATGAATTTCACTAAATTCTTTATTGTTTTTAGCAATGAGTTTTTTAAACTCTATAAAATATTTATCCTCTTTTTGATAAATTTTACCTAGTTCATTATCGCAAGTTTGAATCACATCGCCTAAAGGAGCTAAAATTTCATAAGGCGTGTTTAAAACGATTTTCCCTTTACATTTAAAAAAGCTTCCATCTTCGCTTATAGCATGCACTTGATAAGAACCTTCTTCTATGCTTGTATTATGATTTTGTGTGTCGGTTTTTTCTAAAGGACGCGAAACAAGATAGCCATCTGTAAAACCACGATTCTTAAGCGTAGCAATCTCTTTTTCATACTTGTTTGACTCAAACTTACCCTCTAAAACATCCTGTATAGCCATTTTATAAGTTCTTGTTGTAAGCGCAACATAATATTCGCTTTTGGTGCGTCCTTCTATCTTAAAAGCACTGATACAATTTTCTTGCATGATTTTTTCTATATAAGAACAAAGATTTAAATCTTTGGAATTAAAAACATGAGTACCATTTTCATCTTCTTCTAAACGAAATAAAGTACCATTTTCTGGATTTTTAGCATAAAGCTCATAATTAAATCTGCAATCATTTGCACAAGATCCACGATTACTCATTCTTCCACTTTGCACAGAGCTTATTAAACAACGCCCAGAATAAGCAAAACACATAGAACCATGCACAAAGGCTTCAAGTTCAATATCGCAATTTTCTTTTAAAGCTTTAGCATCTTTAAGCCCTAATTCTCTCGCAATTACAACCCTTTTAGCGCCCATATCCTTATAAACTTGAGCATCTAAATAATTTAAAATATTCGCCTGAGTAGAAACATGTAAAGAAATTTCAGGTGCAAGCTCTTTAACAAGACGCATAGTTCCAACAGAAGCTACAATAAAAGCATCGGGTTTCATCTCACGTAATTTTAATATATGTCTTTTTAAGCCTTCAATTTGAGAGCTTAAATGAAAACCATTTAAAGTAACATAAATTTTCTTACCACGCTCATGAGTATATTTGATAGCTTCTTCAAAACTTTCATAATTAAATTCTCTTGCAGTGCGCGATCTTAAAGAAAAATTATTCACACCCGCATAAACCGCATCTGCGCCATAAGCTAAAGCAATTTTTAATTTTGTGAAATTTCCTGCAGGAGCTACTATTTCAGGAATGATCATTTTTGCCCTAAACTTGCAATTAAAGCTTCTATATCATCATTACTTACAACATCAGCAGTACTATCACCTTCAATATGCACTGCAGAACTTACACGTTTTTTATCATCAATTTTACCTTCAAATAAAGAACTCATATAACGGCTTAAAGCACGCATTACATTAATAACACGTTCGATTTTTTGACGATGTATATCTTGATACTGCATTGCATCCATTGCCATCATCACTTCATCTTGTCCGCTTTGAAGATTTCCGACAATCTCCTTAGAACTTTTTTTAGCTTGATTGTTTAATTCTAAAGCTTCACTGAAACTTTCCACATTAGGAAATTTTTCATTAAGTTTAGAAAAAATATCAATATTTTTTTCTATTGCTTTATTTATTTCTTTGAGTAAACTTTCAGAATCCGCAAAAAAATTATTAATACTTTCAAGCTTATCCATCATTTCCGTTGCTTTAAGCTCGCTATCTTTTGTAACATCATCTAACTGATGTACAACTTTATGCTCCTGATTTGGTGGGGGTGGTGGCCATACTACACTAGGATTAGGTTTGTAATCAGCTATTTTGACATCTTCTAACATCAAAGCATCTTCTTCGGTATTCGATTCTTCGGTTTTTATCTCTGCTTCTGTCTCTGAATCAAGATCAACATCACCATTCATCAAAGCATCAAGCTCTTCTTGAGTCATTTTTTTCCCTTTTTTAAATCTAGATTTTCAATAATTGCTCAAAATTATAATCAATTTTATCTAAAACAAAAATATAAATTTTTATTTTTTAATCTTTTTAAATTAAATTTTTAAATTTATTAAAAAAAATATATTAATTAAATCTTAATTAAAAATTTTATGATATAATTTTATAAATTTAATTACGTAAAGGAGTAAAAATATGGGAAAATTTGTTAATAATATAGATGATTTTTTCAAATTTTGCAAACAAAATGAAGTGCTTTTTGTTGATTTTCGTTTTACAGATATGATAGGAACTTGGCATCATATTACCTATAATCTTCATGCAATCAATGAAAAAACATTTCAAACTGGCATTCCATTTGATGGAAGCTCAATTCATGGATGGCAACCTATAGAAAAATCAGATATGATTTTAAAACCTGATGCTCAAAGTGCTTTTTTAGATCCTTTTACGGCTGATCCTACTATCATAGTATTTTGTGATGTGTATGATATTTACAAAGGACAAATGTATGAAAAATGTCCAAGAAGCATAGCAAAAAAAGCAATGGAACACCTTAAAAATAGTGGCATAGCTGATACTGCTTACTTTGGACCAGAAAATGAATTCTTTGTTTTTGATAGTGTAAAAATAGTTGATACTACTCATTGTTCTAAATATGAAGTTGATACCGAAGAAGGAGAGTGGAATGATGATAGAGAATTTACCGATAGCTACAATACTGGACACAGGCCAAGAAACAAAGGTGGATATTTTCCAGTTCAGCCAATTGATTCTTTAGTAGATATTCGTTCTGAAATGGTTCAAACCCTTGAAAAAGTAGGCCTTAAGACTTTTGTTCATCATCATGAAGTTGCACAAGGACAAGCTGAAATAGGAGTAAATTTTGGCACGCTTGTAGAAGCAGCTGACAATGTTCAAATTTATAAATATGTTGTAAAAATGGTAGCTCATTTAAACGGCAAAACTGCCACTTTTATGCCAAAACCTTTATACGGAGATAATGGCAATGGTATGCATGTTCATATGAGCTTATGGAAAGATGGGATAAATTTATTTTACGATAAAGATGGATACAGTGGACTTAGTCAAACTGCTATAAATTATATAGGTGGAATTTTAAAAAATGCTAGAAGTGTCGCAGCTTTTACAAATCCAAGTTCCAACTCTTACAAAAGGATAGTTCCTGGCTTTGAAGCTCCTTGTATTTTAACTTATTCTTGTCAAAACAGATCAGCAAGCTGTCGCGTTCCTTATGGCATAGGTAAAAATTCAGCTCGTATAGAAATTCGCTTCCCTGATAGCACTGCTAATCCTTATTTAGCTTTTGTTAGTCTTTTAATGGCAGGTCTTGATGGAATCAAAAATAAAACCATTCCTGTGGGTCCTATGGATGAAAATTTATTTGATCTTACTTTGGATGAAATACGTGAAAAAGGGATAGAGCAATTACCGCATACTCTAAGAGGAAGTTTAGAAGCTTTAATTCGACATAATTCTTATTTAAAACCTGTAATGAGCGATATTTTTATAGATGACTATCAGCATTTAAAATTTGAAACACAAGTTTGGCCAGTAGAAGCCCGTCCAACTGCTTATGAATTTAAAACTTGCTACTCTTGCTAAAAAATTTAATGGCGTTTAACACGCCATTAAATTAAAAAAGAATTAAAAATATTTATTTTATATCAACTATCGCTTAAGTTGATTTACAATTCCTAGCATATCATCACTTGTTGTAATTGCCTTAGAACCCGCTTCATAAGCTCTTTGTCCTGTGATAAGATCCGTCATTTCTTCAACAAGCTGAACATTACTAAGTTCTATAAATCCATGTCTTATTGTTCCAAGCCCATCTTGTCCTGCTATACCCGCAACAGGTGCACCACTTGCTCCTGTTTCAAGATAAAGATTATCACCCATAGAATGAAGACCCGCTGGATTTATAAACTGAACTAGCTCCACTTGGCCAATTTGAGTTTCTTGTTGCTCCCCTGGTAGCATTACAGAAACGGTTCCATCTGTAGCAACATTAATTGCTGTTGCGCCTTCAGGTATTGTCATCTCAGGTAAAAGTCTATAACCATCTGAATTTACAATATTACCTTCATTATCTTTTGTAAATTGCCCATTTCTAGTATATCCTATAGTGCCATCAGGAAGTTGTATTTGAAAAAACCCATTACCTGCAATAGCCATATCAAGACCATCAGTACTTGTTGATTTTAAATTTCCTTCAGTAAAAACTTTAGTTACCGCTGTTGGACGCACACCCACACCCACTTCTATACCCGAAGGAGAAAGAGTAGTAGCCGAAGTCGAAGTTCCTGCATACTTCATAACTTGATACATAAGGTCAGCAAATTCTGCGCGACTTTTCTTAAAACCTGCTGTATTAACATTGGCGATGTTATTTGAAGTAACATCAATTTGTGTTTGCTGCGCTACCATTCCCGTAGCAGCAGTATGAAGTGATCTCATCATTTTTAATCCTTTTTTTATTTTATTTTAAATTATTTAACAGCTGCAAGCTTATTGATAGCTTCTTGATTTAAGTCATCCATATGAGCTGTCATAACTTTTTGATACATTTCTACCATTCTGTTTGCTTCAATCAGTCCTACCATTTCAGTAACTGGATTAACATTTGATCCCTGAGAAAAACCTTGGCGAATAGCATTGGAGTTTTCCAAATCTCTAATGCGGGTTAGATCATCTATTTTATAGACATTATCTCCATCTTTTTGCAAAGCTCTTATATCATCTACTTGCGCTACAAATAATCTTGCATTTTGAACTCCATCAACTTCAATGCTTCCGTTTTTATCAACGCTAATTTGAACAGCACCATTAGGAATGCGTATGCCAGCATTCTGAGGATTATTAAAATAATCACTACTTAACACCTTGTATCCTTGCTTATTTACCAAATAACCCTCATCATCAAGTTGAAAATTTCCATCTTTAGTTAATCTTACTTCTCCATCTTTGGTCTGAACCAAATAAAAAGCATCTTCTCTAGTCATTGCCAAATCCAAAGGATTGTTTGTGGCCTTTAAAGAACCTAGGCTAAAATCCGTATATTCTTGAGAAACTTGCGGGATTCCATCTATTGTAGTATTTACAAAACGAGATGCATCTCTTGTGTGATTTTCTATAGGCAACTCATCCTGAGTTTCTTTAAAAATCCTTTTAAAATCTGCAATAACCACATCATCTCTTTTGTATCCGCTTGTATTAATATTGGCAAGATTATTAGTAATCACATCAAGTTTATTGAACTGAGTTACCATTCCGCCAGTTGCTTGATAATATCCATTTTGCATATTTTCACCTATAAATTTAAGATTTTATAACTATAAAAGCAAAGAGTGTTCCAACTTTTAAAAACAAAGAAAAATAAATATTTGAAAGATTATTAGGAGAGAATTTTAAACTATAAAAAGCAAGATTTGACTCAATCTTGCTTTAAAAATCAATTTTAATCCATTTGACGACGCAAGAAAGTTGGTGTTTCAATTTGCGCCATTATCTCTTCATCGTAACCACCGCTTACCTTTTTAAGACTTAAATAAGGATTTTTCTTAGAAGCTTGAGCTTCTTCGGTAGATTTTTTAGCTACTGTATCTTTATCTTCAAACCCTGTCGCAATAATAGTTACTTCAACTCTATCTTCCATGCTATCATCTGTAGTAGAACCAAAAATAATCTTAGCATTTTCATCAACAATTTCTTGTATACTATTTGCTGCTGCCGAAATTTCAAACAAAGAGCAATTAGAACTTGTTTTAAAATGTAAAATAACTCCCTTGGCACCTTTAATATCCATTCCATCAAGCAAAGGAGATTCTATAGCGTTTGAAAGAGCCTCTTCTATAGCATTTTCACCGCTAGCACTACCAACACCCATAAGCGCGAGTCCGCGATGACTCATGATGGTTCTTACATCCGCAAAGTCAACATTAATATCTCCATTATCAAGCAAGATAGACACCATACCTTTTACAGCACGAGCTAAAATATCATCAACCAATCTAAAAGCATCTTTAATGCCTGCTTTTTTATCAATAATGCTCAATAATTTTTCATTTTGAATTACAAGAATAGAATCACTTTCTTTTTTAAGCTCAAGGAGACCGCTTTCAGCAAGTTTTTTTCTTTGTTTTCCTTCGAATGCAAAAGGCATAGTTACAACAGAAACAGTTAAAGCTCCAATCTCTTTAGCTGCTTGTGCAATAACTGGAGTGGCACCCGTTCCAGTACCTCCACCAAAACCTGAAGCAATAAATACAATATCACTTTGACTAAGACTTGCTTTTATTTCTTCAAAACTTTCTCTAGCACTTTCTGCACCTACTTCAGGAAGCATACCAGCGCCTAAACCTTTAGTTTTTTTCTCGCCAAGTTGAATTTTAGTTTTTGCTAATGAAATTGAAATAGCTTGTGCATCAGTATTTGCTGCAATTAAATCAAGATCATTTAATCCCATTTTAACCATATGGTTGATCATATTACCGCCACCGCCACCGCAGCCTATAACCTTAATTTTTGCACCTTTATTATGTTGCATTTCTTCTACTAAAAATTCACTCATAAAAATTTCTCCTTGTTAAAATTGATTCATAATTTTATGCCAGATATTTGAAAAAACGCTAGGTTTTTTTTCTTTTGGCTCTTTAAAATCTAATTGTTCTTGTATTGCAATTGTATCATTTTCTTGCAAATTTTCATCAAAAAAATCAGATTTTATTTCACTTTCTGTATCTTTTTGCAAAACAATATCTTGTTTAATTTGACGATTAAAATTTTCAATTTCCCCTTTATATCTTAATTTTTCATTAGAATCAAGTTCATAAGGCGTAAAATACCCTGCTCCATATAAACAAAGTCCTATAGCACAAGTATTTTCAGGATCATTAAAAATTTCACTAAAACCAGTAATCAAATCTTTTCTTGCAGTAGCCAGTCTAACTGAGCGATTATCAAATGTTGCAGGAGCTAGCTCATCAATACCTGCTAACTTAGTCATTCCACCTGTTAAAACAACTCCACCGCCTATAGCATTGGCATAACGATTATCACTTAAGATTTTTGCCAAAATCATCAAAGTTTCTTCCGCTCTTGCATAAATTACGTTTGAAATAATATCCAAAGAAACTTCATTAACCTTTCTTTCATCACCCATTGAAGGAATTTGTATAAGGGTATTAGGCTGTTGCGAAAGAGCTGCATAATTAAGCTTGATTTTTTCTGCTTCTTTTAAAGGTGTATGCAATGCCATTGATAAATCTTGGGTGATATTAATCGAGCCAATTTGCAAACAATCATTATATCTAATTGAATTTCCAGTATGAACAACCATATCGCAAATCGCTCCACCCATATCAATCAAAACAGCACCTAATTCCTTTTCGCTATCATCTAAACAAGCTATAGCTGAAGCATATCCTGAAAGAACTATATTATCCACTCTTAAATCAGCTAATTCAACTGCTTTCTTAAGATTTTTAATATGAGATTCTTGTGAAATCACTATATGGGTTGAAACTTCTAAACGATTGCCACTCATTCCCAAAGGATCATCAACATGTTCAAGATCATTAACCTTAAAATTATAAGGCAAAACATGGATAATTTCATAACCACTTGGTAGATTGGCAGTATGCTTAGCTGTACTTACAGCACGATGAATTTCTTTAATGCCTATTTCATGATTTGGAATATTAACAACACCTATGCTATCAACGCTTTTAGTATAAGCACCTGATATAGATACCACAACCTTATCATAATGAACTCCGCTCATCATCTCAGCACTTCTAACAGCCTCTTCAATAGATTTAGAAGCAAGCTCTATATTGGTAATGGCACCTTTTTTAACCCCGTTGGTTTTCGACTTGGAAAAACCAATAATTTTTAATCCATCTTCATCTTTTTGAGCAATAATGGCACAAGTCTGGGTTGAGCCTAAGTCAATTCCTAATATATTCAAAATCAATTCCCTTTATAATAAATTTTTATCGGATATATCTTTTTAAGTTCATCAACAAGTTCTTGCTTAAGCTCATTTGCTTTTAAATTTTGCAAATTTTGTTCAAGCATAGTTTTGTATTGTTCAAATTTATCGGAGTTCATATCTAATTTTTGTTTATTTATTTTATATAATATTGCTTTATTGTCATTAATGACCACATAAGAACTATTTTGATCAGTATTAAATACATTCATTAAAAAATAAGCAAATTCAGAATCGTTTAATATTTTATCGCTAACCTTTACACTCTCGCGAGAACTATCTCGACTTACAAAGCCTATATCATCGCCTTTAAAATTTACTAAACTATTTTTAGCTTTTTCTTCTAAATTTTTTCTAGCTTGTTCGCTTAAATACATAGGTAAAACTTCTTCTCTAGCTTCTTCAAAAGTTTTATTTCTTATAGGATCTACTTTATTTAGTTTAACTATGATATATCCGTTATTATAAGGTGCTGGTCGTAAAACATCTCCATTTTTAGCTTTATTCAAAAGATCAATTGGATAATAAACATCAGATTCACTAATATTTTGATCTTTTTGAAAATTATCTTTCCCATTTTTTAAATCTAAAAATTTAGCATTAGCCACATTCTTTAGTTGCATTAAGGCGTAATCTTTAGCAACTTCATTTTTAGCAGACTGAAAATCCATTACTTTACCTGCAAAATCTTTATATTTTAGTTTATTTTCATCTTGATTATAAAATTTTTCTAATTCTTTGTCGTCAATTTTCTCATTGCTAACTGGCAAAAAATAAGTTGAAATTTCATATATTTTTTTAGTTTTATAATCTTCTTTATGTTCATTCCAAAGCTTTTTTAAATCCTCTTCATTAATCTTAATATTTTTTTTGTCATAATCAATTTTTGCAATACTTAAGGCATCTTGCATGAAATAACTAGAAGCTAACATTTTTAATTCCTCATCTTTGCTAGGAATATTAAAAATTTGATTAAGTTTATCAGTAATTACTTCATTTGCAAGTTGTGTTTCATAATCTTTTGGAGTTAAATTATTGGCATTTAAAAGTTCATAATAAATTGTTTTGTTAAAATCCCCTGTAGGATCTTGAAATTCTCTAGTATTTGCAAGTTTTTGTAAAATTTCATTCTCGTTTACGCCAATACCCAAATCTTTGGCAAAATTTAACAAAAGCTTATCTTCAACAAGGGAGCTTAAGGCTATATTTTTAATGCCTAGTTGCTCAGCATTTTCTGGAGTTAAAGCACCGTTGCTAATTTGATTATAATAACTTAAAATTTGTCTATATCTAGTATCAAATTCACTAAAACCTATCTTTTCATTTCCTACGGTTGCAACACTAGAACTTCTATTGAGATTAAAATCATAAGCACCCCAACCTAAAAAGCCGGCGCCAACAAAAGCTATAGTACTAACCCATATAGTAACAACAAGATATTTTTTGTGATGTTGCATCCAAGTAAGCATATCATTCCTTGATTAAATTTAAACTAGATATTGTATCGTAGAAGTGTTTAAGTGGAGTTTAATTATAAAATTTTTACCAAAAAATATTTGTTCTTTAAATTTTATGATTTTTACAATGAAATTTAGTTATAATTATAGCTTATAAAAATTTATTAGGATTGATTTTGGAAATTCCTCATATCCCAGTTTTGCTTAATGAAGTTCAAGAGATTTTTAAAAATCTTAAAACAGGTTATTTTTTAGACTGCACTTTAGGATTTGGCGGACATAGTGAAGCTTTGCTTAAAAATCATCCTGATCTTAAATTCATTGCTTGTGATCAAGATCAACAAGCTTTAGAATTTTCTAAAAAACGTCTTAAAGATTTTCACAATAGGATAACTTTTATACAAAGTAATTTTAGTGAAGTTTTAGAAAAAATTTCACATAAAGAAGAATTAAGAGGTATTTTAGCAGACATTGGAGTTTCTTCATTTCAACTCGATAATAACGAAAGAGGTTTTAGTGTAAATTCTGACTTTTTGGATATGAGAATGAATCAAAACTCCAAAATATCGGCTTATGAGATTATTAATACTTATACAAAAGAGCAATTAACTTCCATTTTTAAAGACTATGGAGAATTGCACGATGCACATTTTATTGCTGAAAAAATTTGCCTAGAAAGAAGTAAAAATCCAATCAAAAGCGCCAAGGAACTTTATCAAATCATAGGAAAAGGCAAACAAAATCATAGAAAAATTTCCAAAGCCACTTTAGCATTTCAAGCCATTAGAATAGAAGTAAATCAAGAACTTAAAGTGCTTAAAGATTTTCTTGGGCATTTGGAAAATTTAAAACCAAAAAATTGCATTTTAACAATCATTAGTTTTCATTCTTTGGAAGATAGAATAGTAAAAAATTTTTTCAAAAAATGGTCAAAAAACTGCATTTGTGATGAAAAAATAATGCGTTGCGAATGTGGAAATAACCATAGCCTAGGGCAAATAATAACCAAAAAAGCTATAAGTGCAAGCAAGGAAGAACTTTTAAAAAATTCTCGCTCTAGTTGTGCTAAAATGCGGGCTTTTTATTTTAATAATTTGGACAATAAATAATGCTAGAAGATGATTTTATAAAAGAACGCCAAAACATACGCCAAAAAATGCTGAAATTTTCTCGCGCCATAAATCAAGGCAAACCGCTTGATGATGATTTAAGAGATGAAATTTCTAGCGATGATATTTTAAGACGTCGTTTTAAAAAAAAGACTCCTAATAAATTCTTAGAAGAACTCGATGAAGAGTATGAGTCAAAACATACTAAAAAATCAAATATATATTTAAAAGAAGATCTGATCAATGTTAAATTAGAAGAAAAGCAATCTCTTGCTAAAAAAATTTTTTCCAAAATGAAAGAAAGAAAAAAAGAAGAAAATAAAAAAACTAAAAAGATTTTTTCGTTTGGAAGAAAAAAAATAAACGAGATAAAAAATATTCAAACCAAACCAAAAATTCAAATAAAAAATGATCAAAACCTTATCCAAGATAAAAAAGAAAAAAAAGAATCTATAAAATCTATAGAAAAAATTCAAAAAACTGAGCCTAAAATACAAAATTCCCAAACTATAGAAAAACGACCTGATATTAAAAAACAACCCGATATTAAACAAAGTTTGGAAAATTTACAAAAAAAGATAACACCACAAGAAAATAAACAAGAACTTCCAAAACCATCCAATCAAGCCCAAGAAAAACAACAAAATGATGAAGATGCTCAAAAGGCAAAAAATGTTTTATTAGAAGGCTACTCTAATGCCACCAAAGAAGATAGAAACCTAAATTTCAATCATCTTCTTTTTGCGGCTTTACTTGTTAGTTTTGCGTTATTTTTATTTGCTCCACAAATTTATATTAGAAATCAAATTTATTATCTTAGTAGAGAAATTGCTACATTAAGAACAGAAGAAAGCGTTTTAAACGAAGAAAATAAAGATTTAAAAAGAAGGCTTGAAAATATGCGATTCCAAAATCAAATTTTAGACTATTTAGAATGAATAATCTTATCTAAAACATACTGCTCTAAATTTGCTTTTGGAATTTCCTCTTTTAAGGCTTCCTTATAAATTTCACCTGCCATTATAGAGTATTTTTCATAAGCAAAATAAGGGAAATGCAAAGCCCAGGCTTTTTGTATTATTTTTTTTGAGATTATTTTGCGAGTATAAACTTTAAAAATATCATATCCTATAAATACACAAGCAGTAACCATAACAGCACTCACTATGCTTATATGAAAGTCAAGTTTTGTTAAAAAATAATGAGTAATTAAAAGCAATGGTAACAAAACCACAGCACAAAAAACACCAAAATAAATATAAGAATTTAGAATTTTGAAATTAAAATTTAGCTTAGAAGGATCTACAAGCATACCGTCATTAAAAAGTGCATTTGCCTCTAATAAATCCTTCACTAAAACAGGTTGTTCTGATACTTTAAATAAAAAACGAAGGCTAAATTCTTTAAATTTTTTCATAATCCATGCTTTATTTTTTAATTAAAATTTTATCTAAAGAAAATTAATTTTTACTAAATATAAACCTCTTTCAATTGCTTATTAATTCTTCTGTAATTCTAGCGATTTCTAATTCTTCATCTGTAGGAATAACAAGCACTTTAACTTTAGAATTTGCATGATTTATCATTCTTTCGCCCGAAATCCTTTGTTTGTTAAGTTCAAAATCTAACTCGATACCAAGATGAGCTAATCTCTCACATACTTTTTGTCGAACCAAACTATCATTTTCTCCTATACCACCTGTAAAAATAATAGCATCGGTTTTTGGCAACACGGCAAAGTAGGATCCTATATATTTAACAAGACGATAACAAAACATATCAAGAGCCAAGCGTGCTTTATCATTACCTTGTTCTATCTCTCTTTCTATATCTCTAAAATCATTATAACCGCAAATTCCATATACTCCACTTTTTTTATTCATCAGTGTGTCTATTTCTTCTATAGTTAAACCTTTGACATGACTTATAAAAGGTAAAATAGCAGGATCTATATCCCCACAACGCGTTCCCATAATAAGTCCTTCAAGCGGAGTAAATCCCATAGAAGTATCCACACTCTTACCTTTTTCTATAGCACATACACTTGCACCATTTCCAAGATGAGCAGAGATAACATTTAATTCATCTTGATCTTTTTGAAGAAATTTTGCCGCTCTAGAACTAACATAAGCATGGGAAGTCCCATGAAAACCATATCTTCTAATATTATGCTTATCATAAAAATCATAAGGCAAAGCATACATATAAGCAAAATCAGGCATAGTGCGATGAAAAGCTGTATCAAAAATAGCTGCATTAGCAACACTAGGTGCAGCTTTAATCATTGTTTTTATACCTGCTAAATGGGCAGGATTATGCAAAGGAGCAAAAATACTAACCCTATCTATCTCTTTAAGAACATAGTCATCTACTAAACAATGCTCACTTAAATTTCTTCCCCCATGAACTATACGATGACCACAGCCATCAAGAGCATTTAAATCCGCTAAAATTCCTGATTCTTTAAAAAGCTCATTAACTATACTAAGTCCTTCTTCGTGATTATTTATTGTTAATTCTCTTTCAAAACTTTCATTATTTAAAACATTTTTTAATATAACTTTTGAATTTTGCTCTCCGATTTTCTCTACTAAGCCACTGGCTTTAACGATTTTATTATCAAAAAATTTAAATTTAATCGATGAAGAACCTGAATTTAAAACTAAAATTTTCATTTATTATTCCTTTCTATTGAGCTTGTATAGCACTTAAAATAACAGTATCTACAATATCATCTACCAAACATCCACGACTTAAATCATTAACAGGTTTTTTAAGACCTTGTAAAATAGG
This sequence comes from Campylobacter sp. BCW_6467, assembly GCF_001762855.1. Classification (NCBI taxonomy): domain Bacteria; kingdom Pseudomonadati; phylum Campylobacterota; class Epsilonproteobacteria; order Campylobacterales; family Campylobacteraceae; genus Campylobacter; species Campylobacter sp. BCW_6467. The sequence continues at coordinate 36,255 of NZ_MJXP01000007.1, forward strand.
ACCGATTGCTAAAGCATTAGCGGTTCTTTGAACTGCTTTGTAACAAATATTTGCTGCATTAAGATCAGGAAAAATATATACATTTGCATGGCCTGCTATCTTAGAATTTGGCATTTTCTTTGCCGCAGTCTTTAGATCATAAGCGCAATCAAACTGCATAGGACCATCTATATTTAACTCAGGGTATTTTTCTTTAGCAATTTTTAATGCTTCTTTTACAAGATCTACACTTTCCCCTTTACCGCTATCACCACTAGAATAAGAAAGCAAAGCTATTCTTGGTTCAAGTCCAAAAGATTTAGCAGTCATAGCACTTACATAAGCACTAGTTGCAAGCTGTTCAGCAGTTGGACTTGGATTTACAGCACAATCAGCAAAAGCTAAAACTTGATCTTCAAGCCCCATAAAGAAAATTCCCGAAACAGAACTAATACCTTCTTTGGTTTTAATAAGCTGCAATGCAGGGCGAATTGTTTCAGCCGTAGTAGTTGATGCTCCACTAACCATAGCATCAGCTTTTCCAGTATGTATAAGCAAAGTTCCAAAATAAGTTTTATCCTGAACTAGCATCTTAGCCTCTTCTAAACTCATTCCTTTAGATTTTCTTGCCTCATAAAGAATGGAAGTAAATTCTTGATTATATTCTGAATTGAGCGGATTCATAATTTGTATAGTACTTAAATCAAGACTTAATCTAGCAGCATCTTGTTTGATTTTTTCCTCATCACCCAATAAAATAAGATCAACAACTTTACTTTTTAATAAAATTTCAGTAGCTTTTAAAATTCTCTCATCATTACTTTCTGGCAAAACAACAGTTTTTTTATTTTTTACGCTTTGTTTAATCAATTCATATTTAAAACGATGCGGAGTTATAAAATCATACTCTTCAAGCTTTTGCACTTCTTCAAAATTAAATTTTTCATTAATCAAAACATAATTACGACCATCTAGGGCATGATCGAAATATTTTTGAGCTATAAGTTTATCTTCATCGTTAATAATAGCAGCGATAGGGGTATTAAGATTTTTAGCCAATTTTATACTAAGATCAAATCCATCAAGTATTCCAAATTCGCAAAAGCTATTTACAAGCACAAAATCGTATTTGCGTTTTAACTCTTCATATTCTTCTAAAATAACATTAAAAAAATTATGAGGATCTTTGCTAAATTCCTCCATTGCCTCTCTAAAGGTAAAACCATAAGCGCTTTTTACAGTTTGATTGATATTAAATTCTTCCAACCAACCTTGCAAAACAGGGACGCGATGTATGTATATTACAGGGCAATAAATTGCGATATTTTTGTAAATTTTGCTATAATTTTTAAGCAAATTTGTACTAATAATAGTATTTAACTCATCACTTCTAGATCTCATCAAATAAAGATTTGCCATCATTTTCTCCTTAAATTTATAAATGTGGAACACTCTTTGCTTTTTCTAATTTTAACAAAGAAAAATAAAAATTCATATTTTAAAGGACGAAAATGAAAAAAGTTTTATTTTATGTGTTACCGTTTGCATTTTTTGGTTGTTCTGCAACGGTTGATCCGCAAATTTCAATGAAACCACCTGCTTATGTAGAAGAACTTGCACCAAAACAAAGTAATAATGTAGAAAGTGCACCAGGATCACTTTTTGGCAAAGGGGATAATCCTTTATTTTCAGATAAAAAAGCTATGAATGTAAATGATTTAGTTACAGTTGTTATACAAGAAAGTACCACTCAAAGCACACAAGCTAATAAAGCAACAAGTAGAACTAATACCTCAAATTTAGGCGGAGGTGCTTTAACAGGAAGTTCAGGAGTGGTAGCCAATGCTCTTAATAAAGTCAATGCTTATTCTAATATAGGCTTTCAAACCAATAGTTCAAACAAGTACACAGGAACAGGCTCACAAAGCAGAAATGAAAGTTTCAATACTACAATTTCAACGCGTGTAATTAAAATTTTATCAAATGGTAATTATTTTATCGAAGGCTCAAGAGAGCTTTTAATCAACGGAGAGAAACAAATCATACAATTAAGCGGTGTTATTCGTCCTTATGACATCGGTCAAGACAATACTATAGATAGTAAATATATAGCAGATGCTAAAATTCTTTATAAAACAGAAGGTGAAGTGGATAGAAGCACAAGAAAACCTTGGGGTAGCAAAGTTATAGAAGCGATATGGCCATTCTAAAAGCAAGGTTAAACCTTGCCTCTTGGCTTTTATTCTTTTACAGCCCTACTTTTAACCTCATCTTCAACTTCAGCTAAAAATCTATCTACAAGTTCACTTTCTTTTAATTTGGCTACAACTTCACCATGTCTTATAACAAGCCCTTGATTTTTCCCAAAGGCTATAGCCACATCAGCGCCCTTAGCTTCACCTAAAGCATTTACTACACAACCCATAACACTGATATTTAAAGGTTCTTTTATATGCTTGGTTTTTTCTTCTACGATTTTAATCGCGCTTAACAAATCACTTTGAATCCTACCGCAAGTTGGACATGAGATGATATTTACTCCGCTTTTTTGCACTCCACTATCTTGCAAAATCGCTCTTGCTACACGAATTTCCTCTTCAAGCTCACCCGTCATAGAAACACGCATAGTATCGCCTATACCTTTAAGAAGTAAATTTCCTAAAGCTATAGAACTTTTTACAGTGCTATGAAATTTAGTTCCTGCTTCAGTCACCCCTAAGTGAAAAGGATAATCACAAAGCGGTCTTAATCTCTCATAAGCTTCTATAGTTTTTTGAGCATCTGAAGTCTTCATGGAAATTTTAATATCAAAAAAGTCTAAATCCTCTAAAAGCTTGATATTATACATCGCACTTTCTAGCATAGCATCGACACCATAGCCAAATTTATCACTAAATTGTTTTTCTATGGAGCCGTGATTTACACCGATACGTATAGGGATACCCCGTTCTTTACATGCTTTTACCACTTCTTTGATATTTTCTTTAGAACCTATATTGCCAGGATTTATACGCACTCCATCAATAAATTCAGCACAATATACAGCCAAATTATGATTAAAATGAATATCTACGATTAAAGACAAAGGACTTTTAGCTTTAATCTCTTTTAAAGCCCTTGCATCAGCCATATCCAAGCACGCCAAACGCACTATATTTGCTCCTGCAAAATAAAGACGATTGATTTGCTCCAAAGAACCTTCTATATCTCTTGTTTTAGTAAAAAGCATAGATTGAACTGAAATAGGTGCATCACCGCCTATTAAAACATCTCCTACTTTGATTTGTCTGGTTTTAAATCTTTTATACTCCATAACTTCACTCTTTGAAAAATTTTAATATCAAATTTTAACTTTTTATTGCTTTAATTAAAGTTTATTTTTGATAATATATTTAAATTTCATGACATTTAAATATTTATGAATTATATATAAATTAAATACAATTAAAAGAGGTTATATGCAAAATCTTTTACTCTATATAAACAATAACCTAACTCCAACCCTAGCTCAAATTCTTTTACAAGCTTTAAAAAATTCGAATAATGAAAAATTTTTTACCTTTGTTTTGGAAAATATTGAAATAATTTGCACTTGGCTCAATTCTAGCGAATTTAAGAATAGATATTTATCAATAAAACATCCTTATCCACCTTTAATCAATCCTAATTTTATAGAAATAGATGCTAGTCGACATTGTGCAGAATTAGCCTGGGATTTAAATTTACCCCTACCTAAACACTATAAATTTATCTATATTTCTCCACATGGCGTTGGAGCAGCAGCATTTTTAAGATACCTTAATCAATGTTGCGATGTAACTTGTTTTGCCTCCTGGGTTTTACCACCTGATGCCAAAGAAAGATATTGTCTTAATTACATGTGTCTAAATGACAATACGATTACTCAATATGCTATTAATATATCAGAAATCAATCTACCTTATTTTGATAAATATCTATCTTTATTGGATTTTAACTCTAAAATTATTTGCGGAGTTCGCGATCCAATAGGAATTTTAAAGCATAACTGGGGAAGAGATTGGAGTAAAGTTTTAAGAAACTATCCCTCTGAATTTAATCTAACTTATGATTGGCGTTATTATATCGACTATCTTACTCATCAAAATCATAAAATTAAAATCGATATAAACGAACTACAACAAGGAGTTTTTATCATCTCTTATTTATTAAAATATTTTAACAAAGACAATGTATACTATCTTGATATGGAAGAAATCCGCCAATCAAAGGCCTTCGATACTATGAATTTACTTGCTATAAATTTTAATTTTACCCCCCCCCATAAAGATAAATTAGATTTATTTAAAATTAAAGAATTTAGAGGTTATATTCGCTATCTTTTTCCTATCACACTCTATGCAAATTCTAAAGATATTAATAACACCTTTTATCTTAATACTCCTAAAAATAATAAAAATTTCAATATTGATAAAACTTCTAGCATTCCCATAATTTTAGACAGAAAACATATCAATCATGAAAAAATAGACATAATACAAGAAATTATAAAAAACGACCTATGTAATGATATGGGTGTATATATTGATAAAAATGATTTTAAACAATTAGAACAAAACAATCTTTTATTTTCAACAATTAAACATTATTTGTATGATTTTTTATATCAAATTAAAATAACCATAGATGAAACAGAATCAAAAATGATGAAAGAAAAAGATGTAATAGATTATTTTATAAAAAATAAATCACTTATTTATACTTTTTTTAATATATTTGAAAATGAACTAAATCATTTAAAACAAACACATCCTCATATTATTGACTCTTGGAAATATTATAAAGAATTTGAAAAGATATACAAAGATAAATAATTATCTTACTTACACAAAATCAATAGGATCAATATCTGCACTTACATTTTTAAATTGCAAAATATAATTTTCAATTGCCACTAAAACTTTATGATTTTCACTTCTAAGTAATAAATAAAAACGATATTTTCCATGTAGCATTTCAACTCCACAAATTCCATAGCCTACCAATTCTACCTGTTTGATATTTTTAAATTGAGAAGCAAATTTTTCACAAAGTTTTTGTGCACTTTTTTGATCTTTATCTTCTATAAGAACTCTTAAAAGGCGTTTAAATGGGGGGTAAAGATCTTTTCTATTTTCTAACTCATCTTTTAAAAAAGCATCATAATTCTCTATATACCTTTCAAAAAAAGCTCTATTTTTTGTTTGCAAAAGCACTCTTGCTTCGCCTTTACGCCCTGCCCTGCCTGCAACTTGCATAGCTAAAGCTAAAGTTTCTTCACTCGCTCTAAAATTAGGACGCAACAAATATTCATCAAGCCCTAAAATCACACTCAAATCCACACTATGATAATCATGCCCTTTAGCAAGCATAGAGGTGCCAATAAGTATATCGATCTTATCTTCATTAAAGTCTTTTAAAATAGTATTAAGCTTTTTAACGCTTGTGATTTCATCGCTATCAAATTTTGCTATTTTTGCTAAAGGCAAAGCATTTTGCAAAAGCTCTAAAAGTTCAGCAGTCCCCATTTTTCTAGCTTCTAACATTTCTCCTTTACAACTTGGACAATTTTGCTCTATTAAAGAAGTATAATTACAATAATGACATTTTAAAACATTTTTCTTTTTATGCATACTCATAGCAATAGAACAAAAAGGACATTTTATCGTTTCTCCGCAATCCTTGCAAATGATTTGCCTAAAATTAGCCCTTGTAGGTAAAAACACTATAGCTTGTTTTTGATGTTTTAAACTTTTTTCTAATTCGCTTAAAAGCATAGGTGTTATACCAAGCTCATTTTCATCATATAAAAAATGTTTTTTGCTCTCAAAAAAAGTTCCTTTTAGTCTAAAACTTTTTTGTTTGTAAAAACTCGTCAAAGATGGGGTTGCAGAACCTAAAACCACTTTAATATTATTTTTTTGACCCAAAAAAAGTGCTAAATCTCTTGCATTGATAAAAGGCTGATTAGAAGCCTTGTAAGAATTATCATGTTCTTCATCTACTACAATAAGTCCTAAATTTCTAAAAGGCAAAAACAAAGCCGATCTTGCACCCGCTACTAAAAGCACTTCTCCCTTGCAAAAACGCTCTAAATATTCTTGCTTTTTTTTCTTTGAAATTTTAGAATGCCACAGGAAAAAATTATCCTTAAAATACACTTCCAAACGCTTTTTCATTTGTGGAGTAAGTGCGATTTCTGGCATCAAAAGCAAAGCTTGCTTACCCTGTTCCAAACACTCTTTTATCAAAGAAATATAAATTTCAGTCTTGCCACTACCCGTATCAGCAAAAAGCAAGGAGTTGTTTTCTTTTTGAAGAAAACTTAAGGCATTTTGTTGTTGATTGCTTAGCTTAGGGGTATCTTTAAAAAACATTTTTTGACATTCATACTTAGGACTAGTTTCAAAAAATCCCAAAACAAAACCAAGTTTTGAAGCATAATAATAAACAATAAAATTTGCTAATTCAAATTGCAAAGGAGTTAGAAAATACCCTGTAATTTCTTTAATTTCTACGGTTTTAAAATCAGGTTTTTGACATTCTTTAAGCACGATAGCTTTAAGGTTTTTTTTAGTTTTTAAATCCACTAATACTTGTGTTAAAGGTTTGATTTCATCAAAACTATGAAAAGTTAAATTATCCAAATACAAACCACAAATTGCAAGTTCATAATATCTTATATCAAATCTTTGCATCTAGAACTTCCTATACACTTTAACAAACCTTCTTTAGAATCATAAATAAATTCAACCATCTCTTTGGCGTTTAATGCAAATCTATAGTGATTTTTACCTATTTTTATCCAAGATTTAAAATCAGAATAAATAGGCGTATCAAGCAAAGAATAATCACAATCATTTAAACAATAAAAGAGTTTTTCTTTGGCTTGATTGTTTTGCGCATTATCTAAAATTTCTGGAAAATTTAAATTTTTAAGTCTCATTTGACTACGCATTAAAGCAAGAGCCGAGCTTAGCATTTCATAGTCCATTTTTAATTTTAAAATTTTAACCTCATCTTTTGTAGTATTGATAAAAGATAAAGATAAGCTTGATAAAATTCCCAAAATCAAAATCACAAAAACAAGCTCAAGCAGAGTAAAAGCTTTATTCATTTTGTCGGGAGTTCTTCATTGATTGCTTTTATTAGTTTCTTAAGTTCTCTTTCTAAAATATAATTTTCATAACTTTTTTTAACAAATGCATCTACAAAGCGTTTAAGTTCTATTTTTTTAGTACCGCCAGAAATCAAAGCGATATCATCTTCTAAAAAATTTGCAAATTCTTCACTGCACTTAACAATGAAATCTTTTGCATTAACATTAACAATAACTTGTTTTAGATTATCTGCCAAGAACAGCCTCTATTTTCTTATAAATATCTTCGCTTTCTATATTGCGAGATTTAAGTTCTTCTTCTAAACGCATGATTTGATTACTTTTTGCTTCATTTTGTGCTTTGACGCTTACAAGCTCATTTCTTAAAGCCTCATTGGCTTCGCAAACTTCGTTATATTTTTCAATTAATTCATTTACTTTATCTGTCATAGTATTGATTATTTTTTCATCAAACATATTTTTGCCTTCTTAAGAAATTTGTAATTTATGGAAAATATTATTTGATATTGTAGCAGAAAAAAATTTAAATTTAGGTTTTTATTGTCAATTAATTTTTAATTAAAGCATTTTCTTTTAAAATTTTTTCAAAAATAAAAATAAAGTAGAAAAATGTTAGAACTTACCAGCGAATTTAAACCCAGTCCCGATCAACAAGAAGCCATAAAAGGCATAGTAAAAAGTATAAAAAAAGGCAACAAATATCAAACCTTACTAGGCGTTACAGGAAGTGGAAAAACCTTTACCATGGCAAATATCATTAAAGAACTTAATATACCCACTCTTATCATGAGTCACAACAAAAGCCTTTGCGCACAACTTTATAGCGAATTTAAAGGCTTTTTTTCTAAAAATCATGTGGAATATTTTATATCTTATTATGATTATTATCAACCTGAAGCCTATATCCCACGCACTGATGTTTTCATAGAAAAAGACAGCTCTACTAATGAAGACTTAGAGCGTTTAAGACTGAGTGCTACTGCTTCACTTTTAAGTTATGAAGATGTAGTTTGCATAGCTAGTGTTTCAGCAAATTATGGACTTGGTAATCCAAATGAATACATAGGTATGGTTTTAATCTTTGAACTAGGTATGCAAATTTCACAAAAAGAACTTTTAAAAAAACTTGTAGATATGGGTTATAAAAGAAATGATAATTTTTTTGATCGTGCGGATTTTAGAGTTCAAGGAGATATTATAGATATTTATCCAGCTTATTATGAAGATGAAGTAGTAAGGCTTGAATTTTTTGGTGATGAGCTTGATGCTATGTATCATTACAATGTTTTAGAAAATAAAAAAGGCAAAGATTTAAAACGCTTCATACTCTATCCTACAAGCCAGTTTAGCGTGGGCGAAACAAGACTAAAACAAGCGATAAAAGACATAAAAGCAGAACTTAACGAACGCCTTGCTTATTTTGAACATGAAAATAAACTCGTAGAATATCAACGCCTTAAACAAAGGGTTGAATTTGATCTTGAGATGCTTACAAGCACAGGAATGTGTAAAGGCGTTGAAAATTATGCAAGGCATTTAACAGGACTTAAAGAAGGCGATACTCCTTATACACTTTTTGATTATTTTGCGATTAAAGATAGAAAATTTCTTGTTATAGTCGATGAAAGTCATGTATCTTTACCGCAATTTAGAGGTATGTTTGCAGGAGATAGAAGCAGAAAACAAACCTTGGTGGATTATGGTTTTCGTTTGCCTTCAGCCTTGGATAATCGTCCTTTAATGTTTGATGAATTTATCCATAAAAATTGCCAATTTCTTTTTGTTTCAGCCACACCTGCACCTTTAGAACTTGAACTGAGTAAAGAAAATATCTTTCATCAAATCATGCGTCCTACAGGACTGCTTGATCCTTTGATAGAATTAAAAGATAGTGATAATCAGGTTGAAATTTTATTTGACGAGGTTAAAAAAGTCATACAAAGAAACGAACGAGTTTTAGTAACCGTACTGACTAAAAAACTCGCTGAAGAACTTACAAGGTATTATTTAGAGCTTGGTATAAAAGTCAAATACATGCACTCAGATATCGATGCTATAGAACGCAATGAAATCATAAGAGGTTTAAGAAGCGGTGCTTTTGATATGCTAATTGGCATTAACTTACTTAGAGAAGGACTTGATTTGCCTGAAGTTTCACTCATTGCCATTATGGATGCAGATAAGGAAGGTTTTTTAAGAAGTACTACAAGTTTAATCCAAACCATGGGAAGAGCAGCTAGAAATGTCAATGGTAAGGTTTTGCTTTTTTGCAAAAAAATCACAAAATCCATGCAAGAAGCTATGGATACCACCAATGAACGTCGCAAACTTCAAATGGCTTATAATAAAAAATACAATATCACGCCAGCTTCAGTCAAACGCCATATTGAAGAAAGCTTGAAAAATGAAGAGGATTTAGGCGAAATTTATCGCAAAGGTAAAAAACTAGAAAAAATGCCTGCTAGCGAAAGAGCAAAACTTGTCAAGGAATTAAGAAAGCAAATGCTTGAAGCAGCAAAAGCACTTGAGTTTGAAAAAGCTGCTGCAATTAGAGATGAGATTAATAAATTAAGGGATTTATAATAAAAATATATCCCTTGTTCTAACTCCCGCCTCATTAAGTAAAGCACTTAAAATTTCATACTGAAAGTCTTGTAAGGGACGTTTTTCTTTTAAAACTATACCTATGACCCCTTTAGTTTTTTCCCCATCTTCTATAGGTAAATACATAGCATTGGCATTAGGCAGGGTATTTGTGCAAACACCTGCTCTTTCTTTATTTGTTGCAACCCATTGAGCAATAGCAATCTCATCAGCACTAAAACAATTTTTTAACATTTGCTTATCATCGTTAAAAAACAACAAAGGTTTCGATAAAATATTGTTTTTATTTATAGGATAAATAATAATAGGTAAATTTAATAATTTTAAAGCTTGATTTCCAAGTTGTTCCCAAAGCTCTTGTTTGCTTTTTACTCTTGCTAACTTTTCACTATTTTCAAGCAAAATAGCTGTTCTATAAGCTCTTTTAGTGAGTTCTTTAGATTGCAATTTTAATCTTCTAGTAAAAACAGCTGTTAAAAATCCAACTATAAACATAGTTGTAAAAGTAATAATATTTCCACTATCATGAACTTTAAAACTAAAAATAGGCTCTAAAAAGAAAAAATTATAAATCAAGACACTTACCAAAGAAGAATAAAAGGCGAAAATTTTATTATCAGAAATAAAAGAAGAAGCAAAAACTGCTAAAATAAAAATCATAACTATATTACTTGGCTGAGTATTAAATTTATGAAATACAAAAGCTATAAAAGTTGCTAAAAGCAAAACTCCTGTGATTTTTAAAAAACCTAAAAAATCAAAACCTTTTTTACTTCGTATTTTAGGAGTAGAAATTTGATTTTCATTAACAAGATATAAATCAATATTGGGTGCTTTTTTAGCAACAGCTTCAAAAATCTCTTCTTTAAACTTTTTTTTATCTTTATTTTTACCTAAAACAATTTTAGAAACATTGCTAAGGCTTGAATACTCTGCAATTTGTCTTGCTATATCATCATCATATACGCTAATGATTTCAGCATCAAAACTTTTAGCTAGTTCTATATTTTCTTCTAAGGCTTTTTCTTCTTTAATATTGGGATTTTTTATATAAAGCGCACTCAATTTAGCATGAAAAGCTAAAGCAAGTCTTGCAGCTGCACGAATAACCTTTGCATTTGAAGCATTAATACAAACTAAAATATGCTCTCCAGTATGATAAGCTAAATCATCATTAATAAGCCTTTGTTCACTTGCTCTTAAATTCACTCTTGAAGCAAGTCTTCTTAAGGCAATCTCACGCAAAGCTATAAGTCTTTCTTGGCGAAAGAAATTTTCAAGTGCTAGTTTAGCTTGTTTTTCCTTATAAATTTTACCATCTTGCATTCTTTTTAAAAGCTTATTAGGTTCAATATCAACAAGTTCAACCTGATCAGCCTCATCAAAAATACGATCAGGAATACGCTCTTTAACTTCTATCTTACTGATATTAGCGACTAAATCATTTAAACTTTCTAAATGTTGTATATTTAAAGTAGTATAAACATCAATCCCTGCTTTTAGAAGTTCTTCTATATCTTGAAAACGCTTTTCATTACGCAAGCCTTTAGCATTAGTGTGCGCAAGCTCATCTACTAAAACCAAAGCAGGTTTTCTCTTAAGGGTAGCGTCTAAATCAAACTCTTTTAATACTATATTTTTATAAGGAATTTCAAGATTAGCTATACTTTCAAAACCTTGTGTTAAAGCCATTGTTTCAGGTCTATCGTGAGGCTCTATATAGCCTAAAACAACATCAACTCCATTATCCCTTAAAGTTCTAGCTTCACTTAACATAGCATAAGTTTTTCCAGAACCTGCAGCATAACCTAAGAATATTTTTAATTTTGCAAGTTTGTTTTTTTCTTCTTCCTTGGCTTTAACCTCAAGTTTTTTAAGAATTTGTTCAGGACTTTGTCTTTGCATGTTTATTCTTTTTTCATGGCTTTAGCAATAGCTATATTAACAGCTAAAACATTAACCTTTTCTTCCCCAAAAATCCCTAAAAATTTAGACTCGGTATTTTCTTGAATGATTTTTTCTAGTTCTTCTTTGGTGATTTTTGAAGATTGGCTTATCCTAGGAATTTGCACTAGGGCTGCTTGAAGACTGATATGAGGATCAAGACCTGATCCTGAAGCGCTTAACAAATCCAAAGGAATTTGTTCTTTTGTAATTTGCGGATTTTCATCTAAAAATTTTTGCAAATCTTTTTGCACACGCTCTTTCAAAGCAGGATTTGACATAGCATAATTAAATCCACCTGAACTTACACTGCTTTCATTTGTATCACTTGTATTGTAATTTGACACAGATGTTCTTGAATGTAGAAAATAAGGCTTATTAAAATCTTGACCCAAAAGCTTTGAACCTACCGCTTTGCTTATATCCAAAGTCGGACGACCTTCTTTATCCACTAAACTTCCACTTGATTGATAAGGAAAAATAAATTTTGCAACTGTATTTAAAGCAAAAGGATAAATAAGAGTACACAATATTAGCATTACCACAAAAAAACTAAGCAAAGTTCTAAGCATATCACACTCCTAAAATTCTAAGTATCCAAGCTGTAGGAATATCAATTATTTTTATCCCTATAAAAGGTGCTATCATACCACCTAAACCATAAATACTCAAATTTCTTAAAAGCAAATACTCACTTTTCATAGGCTTAAATTTAACTCCACGCATAGCAATAGGTATGAGCAAAGGTATAATAATAGCATTAAAAATAAGTGCTGATAAAATAGCACTTTGCGGGGTAGCCAAATGCATAATATTTAAAATTTGCATTTGAGGTAAAACCACACTAAACATAGCAGGTAAAATAGCAAAATACTTAGCAATATCATTTGCCATGCTAAAAGTTGTAAGACTACCCCTAGTAATAAGCAAACCTTTTCCTATTTCAACTACTTCTAAAATTTTAGTAGGATTAGAATCAAGATCTATCATATTGGCTGCTTCTTTGGCTGCTTGAGTTCCTGAGTTCATAGCTATACCTACATCAGCTTGTGCAAGAGCTGGAGCATCATTGGTTCCATCTCCTGTCATGGCTACTATCTTACCTTGAGCTTGTTCTTTTTTAATGGCTTCTATTTTATCTTCAGGCTTGCATTCTGCTATAAATCCATCAAGCCCTGCTTCTTTGGCTATAGTAGCTGCTGTTAAAGGATTATCTCCAGTACACATTAAAGTTTTTATGCCCATTTTTCTAAGCTCATCAAAGCGCTCTTTAAGTCCTGGTTTTACAGTATCCTTTAGATAAATTACTCCTAAAATTTTTTCATTTTTACACACTACCAAAGGAGTGCCGCCGAGATTTGAAATTTCCATTACCTTAGTTTCTAAATCGCTAGGAATTTTTCCATTCATTTCGCTTATATAAGCTCTTATAGCATCAAAAGCACCTTTGCGAATTTTTGTATTATCTTGCAAATCCACACCGCTCATTCTATTTTGAGCGCTAAATTCGATAAATTCTTTAATATCATTACCTTCTAACTCATAACCCATTTTTTGAGCCAATGCAACTATGCTTTTACCTTCTGGAGTTTCATCTTTTAAAGAGGATAAAACACAAGCTTTAATCATTTCTTCTTTACTTATACCTTGAACTTCATAAAATTCATTTGCCAAACGGTTTCCAAAAGTAATCGTTCCTGTTTTATCTAAAATCATAGTATCAACATCACCACAACTTTCAACAGCCTTGCCTGAAAGCGCGATCACATTAAAACGCGTTACCCTGTCCATACCTGCTATTCCTATAGCTGATAAAAGCCCGCCTATAGTGGTAGGAATAAGACATACAAGCAATGCTACTAACCACGAAATAGGCAAGCTCACGCCTAAAAATTGCATAAAAGGATATAAACTTACAACCACCACCAAAAAACTCAAACTAAGCACAATTAAAAGAGTATTAAGAGCAATTTCATTTGGAGTTTTTTGACGCGCAGCACCTTCTACAAGATTGATCATTTTATCTAAAAAACTTTCCCCAGCTCCAACTAAAATTTTAATCTTTAAAAAATCAGTTAAAACCGTAGTCCCACCTGTAACAGAAGAAAAATCACCGCCCGCTTCACGCATAACAGGAGCACTTTCACCTGTAATAGCTGATTCATCAACACTTGCAGCACCTTCTATAATTTCTCCATCATTAGGTATAAGTTCACCTGCTTTAACTAAAACTATATCACCTATTTTTAACTCGCTAGAATTAAGCATTTCTTCACTGCCATCACTTTTTATGCGTCTAGCTTTAGAATCCTTTTTACTTTGTCTTAAGGTAGCTGCTTGGGCTTTACCCCTTCCTTCTGCAATACTTTCTGCAAAATTTGCAAAAAGCAAGGTTACAAATAAAATAAAAGTGATTAAGATGTTATAAATTCTTTCATCAGAATTTCCATTAAACAAAGTAGGAAAAATACTTAAAATCAAAGTAAGAATCAATCCAACTTCCACCATAAACATAACAGGATTTTTTATCATAAAGCGTGGATCAAATTTTAAAAATGCTCCTTTTATGGCATTATTTAAAATTTCTTTTGTAATGAGTTTATTTTGTTTTTTAGACATTGACTCTCCTTAATGCCATAAAGATAAATATTCTGCAACGCTTGATAAAGTAAGCACTGGAAAAAAAGTAAGTGCAGCAAAAATATATATAATACAAACAAGCACAAACATAAAAGTTAAATTATCCGTTTTTAAAGAATTTGCAGTATTTTCTTGTGTATTTTTAGCCAAAAGCGATCCAGCTATAGCAAGCTGAGCTATTAAAACCAAATAACGCCCACAAAACATAGCAAAAGCTGTACTTAAATTCCAAAATAAATTATCATCTTTTAAACCTTCAAGTCCTGAACCATTATTTGCTGCCGAAGAACTAAATTCATACAAAATTTGAGCCAAGCCATGAAAGCTAGGATTGCTTATACTATCTTTTGCAAAAACAACAGCTAATGCACTTAAAACAAGGATTAATAAAGGATGGATAAGAATTACCAAAGCTATAAGCTTCATTTGTGCGCTTTCTATTTTTTTACCCAAGAATTCTGGAGTTCTGCCTATCATTAATGCACAAATAAACACGGTTAAAAGCACATAAATAATCATATTCATAAGCCCTACTCCTTCGCCACCAAAAGCTACATTTAACATCATATTTAACAAAGTAGCACTGATGCTTAAAGGATTTAAACTATCGTGCATATTATTGACGCTTCCTGTAGTAAAAGCAGTAGTTACAGCACTAAATAAACTCGAACCATCTGTGCCAAATCTTATTTCTTTACCTTCTAAATTTCCCAAATTTGCATTTAAACCCAAAGAATCCAAATTTGGATTTGACATTTTTTCGCTAAAATAAATTAAAAGCAAAGAAATGATAAAAATAATCCCCATTGCACCAAAAATAACTCCCCCTTCTTTTCCCATAAGAGCAAAACCTTGTCTTTCTTTTCTATGATAAACCATCAATCCAAAAGCTACAACACAGGCACTAGGAATAAGCATCATGGATAAAATTTGTAAAAAATTTGTAAGTGAAGTAGGATTTTCAAAAGGCATGCTTGAATTAGCACCAAAAAAACCACCCCCATTTGTCCCTAAATGTTTTATAGACTCAAGAGCTGCAACAGGACCTGTGGCAATACTTTGAAATTTATTTTCTAAAGTAAGCACGCTAAAATTTGCGTGATAGTTTTGCACTACGCCTTCAGAGATAAAAATTACAGCCAAAATAAAACTTAAAGGCAACATCAAACGCGTAATAATACGCGTAAAATCTTCATAAAAATTTCCCATTTGCATGCCACATAAAGCACGACAAAAAGCCATACAAGCAGAATATCCACTTGCACTTGAAACAAACATAGCAAGTAAAATGCCTGTATTTTGCGAAAGCAAACTTAAAGCACTCTCTCCACTATAATGCTGAAGGTTTGTATTTGTAATAAAACTAATTACAGTATTTAAATTCAAATCCCCTTTCATAGAATTTATCGAATTGGGATTTAAAAAAAGTTTATCTTGCAAATAAAAAATCACGAAAGAAAAAATAGCCACTAAGGCATTAAAAGCAATTAAATGCAAAGAATATTTTTGCCAAGTCATATTTTTTCTATCAATCGCACAAATTTTATAAATTAAGTTATCAATTGGATTAAAAATAAAATCAAAAATAGTTTTTTTACAGCTTGCAATTTTATAAAGATAATTTCCAAAAATTAAAGCTAATATAAAAGCTATAATCAGTGTTATTAAAATTTCTAGCATATTTTTCCTTTAAAATTTTTCAGGATACAATAGAGCATAAAATAAATAAAGAGCAAGTATTAAGCTTAAAACTAGTAAAAATATCATCCGCGTGTCCTAATTTGAATTTCACAAAAACGGATAAAAAACCATAAACTACCAAAAGCTAAAAGCAGAAGCAAAGCAAAGATAACATCCATAGGATAGCCCTTTCTCATTGATTCAAAATAGGATTTATTCTATCCTTGTTAAGCTTATATTTTGATTAATACTAATTTTATGATTTATTTATAATTTTTATCTATATTAAATAAAAAGACAAATGAAAAATTTAGCAGGAAAAATCCTGCTAAAAATTGTTAAAGATAACCCGCTGCCATAGCAATAAAATATCCTGCTATACAAGAAGTGATTACACCTATAAGACCTGGTAAAATAAAACTATGATTGATAACAAATTTACCGATGTGAGTAGTACCTGATCTGTCAAATTGTATAGTAGCTAAATCGCTTGGATAAGTTGGTAAAATATAATACCCATAACAAGCAGCCGCAAAGGCAACAATTACACCAGGTTCAACACCAATTCCTAAAGCCAAAGGAACAAAAGCCGAAATAGCTGCTGCTTGGGAGTTTACAAATTTTGAAATTAAAAGAAGCATTACAGCATAAGTCCAAGGATGCTCTTTTACTATATCCCCAAGCGCTGCTTTCATCATAGGAGTGTGAACTGCAAACATAGTATCAGCCATCCAAGAAATTCCAAAAACCGCAACAAGCGCTATCATACCTGATTTAAAAATTTCATTAGAGCCGATTTTCTTTGCATCTGTTTTAGTAAAGATGATAATCAAAGAACCTGCTAAAAGCATAAACATCTGAATAACTGAAACCATGGATAAAACATCCATTTTAGGGTTACCTAAAGCATCTACTTGAGGAATGCCATTTTTTACAACTTGTCCCCAGTTTGGACGCAAAAAATCAAATACACCCAATAAAGCTACTAAAGCAATAGCTCCTAAGAAAATCCACATTGCAACCCAATTGCTTTTTGGAAGTTTAACACCTAAAAGTGTTTTAGAATCCCCATAAACATATTTTTTAAATTCAGGATCTTTAAGTTTTTCTTGAAATACTTCATCTTTATCCAAATCTTTTCCTCTAAACCAAGAAAAAATTCCTATACACAATACACCAAATAATGTACTAGGTATGGTAATTTGAAGAAGATTGATATAACCATCAAAACCTGCTAATTTATGATTAGCATTTAAAAGCAAAGCAGTCAAACTCACAACAGCCACAGATACAGGAGATGCAATAATACCCATTTGTGATGATATAGAAGCTGCTGCCATTGGACGCTCAGGACGAATACCATTTTTAATCGCTATATCATAAATAATAGGCATAATAGTATAAACCACATGTCCTGTTCCACAAAGTATGGTCAAAAAGCAGGTTACAAAAGGCGCTAATATTGTTAAAAACTTAGGATTGCGTCTTAAAATTCTTTCTGCTATTTGAAGCATAACATCCAAACCACCGCTTGCTTGCAAAGTTGCACTCGCAACCACCACCGCTAAAATTGTAAGCATAACATCTATGGCTGGTTTTCCAGGCTTTATATGAAAAGCAAATACAAGCATTAAAATACCTATACCACCAAGTAAACCAAGCGCTATACCGCCTTTTTTTGCACCGTAAAAAAGACAAATTAAAACGATAATGATTTGGATTGCAAATTGCCCTCCCTCACTAAGGCTTGTTAAAAAGTCCATTTTAACTCCTTTGAAAATTGATATTTAAAAACAGTTATTATTGTATCACATTTTTAAATTAAAGAATAATATTTATAAAAATAAAAATAACAATTTTTTAAATTATTTAAATTAAATTTAAATATAAAACACAAGCGTAATGGGTTTGATAGATTGATAGAATTTTATCCTTCAAGTTCATATATTTTTTTTCTATCTGTAGAGCTTGCTATATTAAGATGTTTGCGATATTTTGTAATAGTTCTTCGTCCGATATCGACCTTAAATTCTTCTTTGATTAATTCTAAAATTTTACTATCGCTTAAAGGTTTATTGCGATCTTCATTCTTTACTAAATTTGCCACAAATTCTTTAACACCTACATTTGAAGTCTCTCCCTCTTCATCAAGAGCAAAAGCAAAAAAATCACGCAAGGGAATAAGTCCTCTTTCACAACTTAAATATTTATTTGCCACAGCTCTTGATATAGTCGAAGCATTACGTTCTAAATCAAGTGCTAAATCCTTAAAAGTCATAGGTTTTATCTCTTTTCCCATGAAAAAATCATATTGATATTCTACTATCATAAGCCCTATTTTATAAAGAGTAGCTTTTCTCATCGCTAGAGCATCGACTAAATTTTTTGCTTCTTTGATGTAATGACTTAAAAAATCATGCTCTAAACCATCAGTTTGGATTGAAATTTCAGGATAATAATCATCATTGATTTTTACTTTAATTTCACCATTTTCTTTATAAACAAAAATATCAGGAACAATTATACGAGAATCTTCAAAATATTCCAAAAAAGGAGGAGTACTAAAGCGCTTAAGTACAGCTAATGCTTCTTTATATAAAGGCTCTTTAGTATAGTTTTGCATATTTTCAAAATCCATAATTAACATTCTACAAAATTCATCAATATCTTCATCCAACTCCATATTTTCAAGAGCAAATAAAAACGCTTCTTTATAATCTTTAGCTCCTACTCCTACAGGATCTAAAAATTTAAATCTTGCTCTTACTCGCTCAATTTCTTCTAAGGAATACTCTTTTAAAAATTCTTCATCGTATTCAAAATATCCTTCCTCATTTAAGCATTCTATAATTTTTTTTGCAAGTTCTTGAGATTTGTTTGTAGGAAACAAAGGAGGAAGAATCTGTTCATTTAAAAGCTCATAAACACTTTTTTTGGCAAGTCCTTTACTATCCACAAAAGCCGAATTTACATTATGTTTATAAAATAAATCAAAATAATTCTTACCCTTATCATGAGTTTGTATCGAATCTTGAACATTTAAGAAAGGATTATCCTCAGCAAATTTATCTAAATTTTCTTTTAAATCCTCTATATTTACTTGTAAAATCGGCAACCAAGAGCGTAAAGTTTGAGAAATTTTAGTCTTGGGTGCTTGGGTGATTTTTTGCTTTAACATCAATCAAGGAGTTTAAACTCCGCTCCTAAATAATACTTTTTCACGTCTTTATTGGTTGCAATTTCATCAGCATTCCCACTAGCAAGTAAAGAACCTGATCTTATAACATAAGCTCTATCACAAATAGCCAAAGTCTCACGCACATTATGATCGGTAATTAAAACCCCAATCCCCAATCTTTTAAGCTCTTTAATTAAAGTTTGAATTTCAGCCACTGCTATAGGATCAACACCTGCAAAAGGCTCATCAAGAAGCAAAAACTTAGGTTCGCACATCAAGCTTCTAGCGATCTCACAACGCCTTCTTTCACCTCCACTTAAACTTAAACCTTTCCTTAAACGAATAGGCTCTATACTTAAGAGTTCAAGCATTTGCTCAACTTTATCATGTAAAATTTTTTTATCTTTATAAAAAATCTGAGCCGCTAAAAGCAGGTTATCTTCTACACTTAAATCCTTAAAAATACTACTTTCTTGAGGTAAATAACCTATCCCTGATCTAGCTCTTTTGTTTAAAGGATCTTTTGTCACATCTAAACCGTCTAAAAGAACTTTTCCACTGCTTGGGGAAATAAGTCCACATATCATATAAAAAGTTGTCGTTTTTCCTGCGCCATTTGGCCCTAAAAGTCCTACAACCTCTCCGCTATTAACCTCTAAAGAAATTCCATGTATAATCTTAGTTTTTTTAATAATTTTTTCTAAATTTACAATTTCTAATTTACTCATAAATTTCATACTTTCTTTTGTCGTCTTTAATGCTAATTTTAATCTGGATAGTAGAAATTCCAAATTTCATTAAAGTTTTTTTCAAATTTTCACCGCCCCATTCAACCAAATGTAAACCTTTTTCAAAAAAATTTTCAAATAAACCATTCGCTAAAAGTCCTTCTAAACCTTCTTGATAAATATCATAATGATAAATGCAAATATCATGATTTTCATATTTTTGCATAGTGGAAAAAGTTGGAGAATCTACCCTTGCATCAAGACCAAGAAATTTAACCCAAGCTTGCACCAAGCTTGTTTTTCCGCTAGCCAAATCTCCTTGAAGCAAAACAACACCTTCTTTAGGCATTATTTGAAGCATCGTTTTGATCTCATCTTTTGCTAAAATAAATTCTTTCATAATTTTACCACATATTCATTTTGTGCATTTTTAGGAATGCTTTTCGTGCTAGGTATAGCTAGGACTTTATATTTTTGAGTGTATTCAATAAAATGTAAAGTGATAATATCACCCACCTTAACCTCTTTACTCGCTTTAACAATAACGCCATTAATCCCCACTATACCACTTTTACACATATCTTCAGAAATAGCTCTTCTTTTCGTGATATTAACTACATTTAAAAATTTATCTACTCTCATAAAAGCAATTTTAGCAAAAAAAATCAATTTTTGGAACAAAATTTGCTTACGCCTTTGCTTTATTTTTTAAGAAAATAGCAAGTAAAAACTTTTCTTTAATGAAATTTGGATACAATTTTACAATTTTCAAATCTATTTTAGCAAAGGATATCTTATGAAAAATGAAGTAAAAAAAGTAGTTTTAGCGTATTCTGGGGGGCTTGATACGAGCATCATTTTAAAATGGCTTCAAGATGAGTATAATTGTGAAGTTGTAACTTTTACAGCAGATATTGGTCAAGGCGAAGAACTCGAACCTGCAAGAAAAAAAGCCCTTTCTTTAGGTATAAAAGAAGAAAATATTTTCATTAAAGATTTAAGAGATGAATTTGTTAAAGATTATGTATTTCCTATGTTTAGAGCCAATGCGATTTATGAAGGAGAATATCTTTTAGGAACAAGTATAGCAAGACCACTTATAGCAAAAACTCAAGCACAAATTGCCCTGCAAACAGGTGCTGATGCGGTAAGTCATGGTGCCACAGGCAAAGGAAATGATCAAGTGCGTTTTGAACTTGGTTATCTTGCTTTTAATCCCGATTTAAAAATCATCGCTCCATGGCGTGAGTGGGATTTAAACAGTCGTGAAAAACTCCTTGCTTATGCACAAAAACACGGTATTGATATTTCTAAGAAAAAAGGAAAATCTCCTTATTCTATGGACGCAAATTTACTTCATATTTCTTATGAAGGACTTGTTTTAGAAGATCCTGCACACGCACCCCAAGAAGATATGTGGAGATGGAGTAAAAGCCCAAAAGACGCTCCAAATGAAAGTGAAATTATAGAACTTGATTTCCAAAAGGGAGATTTAGTAGCGATAAATGGAGAAAAACTAAGTCCTGCAGGACTTTTAACCAAACTTAACGAACTAGGCTGCAAACACGGTATAGGACGCCTTGATATAGTAGAAAATCGCTATGTAGGAATGAAAAGTCGTGGTTGTTACGAAACTCCAGGCGGTACTATACTTTTAAAAGCACACAGAGCTCTTGAAAGCATCACGCTTGATAGAGAAGCAGCACACTTAAAAGATGAACTCATGCCAAAATACGCAAGTTTAATTTATAATGGCTATTGGTTCTCGCCTGAAAGAATGATGCTTCAAGCCTTAATCGATGAGTCTCAAATTCATGCCAATGGTAGAGTAAAACTCGAGCTTTATAAAGGCAATGTGATGGTTATAGGACGCGAAAGTGCAAATGATAGCTTGTTTAACGCAGCTTATTGTACTTTTGAAGAAGATGAAGTGTATAATCAAAAAGACGCAGCAGGCTTTATCAAGCTTAATGCTTTGCGTTTTATCATTGCAGGAAAAAATGGAAGAAAATTTTAATAAAGGAATAAAATGAAAGTATTATTAATCAAAGATGTAAAAGCACTTGGAAAAGCAGGAGAAATAAAAGAAGTAAAAGACGGCTACGGACAAAATTTCTTAATCGCTAAAGGCTTTGCTAAAGCAGCTACTAATGAAGTTTTAAGAAAATACGAAAGCGACAAGAAAAAAGAGGCTGAAAATTTACGCTTTGAAATCGCAAATTTAGAAAAACTCAAAGAAGAACTTAGCAAAATCACTCTTGAAATTTCAAAACCCGTAGGTGCAAATGGAAGTTTGTTTGGTGGCGTAACCAAAGATGAAATCGCTCACGCCCTAAAAGAACAAAGCCATATAGAAATCGATAAAAAAAGTTTAGAATGCGACACCTTAAAAAGCTTAGGAATCCACGAAGTAAGCGTAAAACTTGGACACGCAATCCATGCTAAATTTAACATAAATATAAAGGCAGAATAATGTTTCACGCAACAACGATTTTAGCTTACAAAGGTAAAAATAAATCCGTAATCGGCGGAGATGGACAAGTAAGCTTTGGAAATACGGTGCTAAAAGGCAATGCTGTAAAGATTAGAAAACTCAACAATGGAAAAGTTTTAGCAGGTTTTGCAGGATCAACAGCTGATGCTTTTAATCTTTTTGATATGTTTGAAAATCTCCTTCAAAGTTCTAAAGGCGATCTTTTAAAAGCAGCGATTGACTTTTCTAAAGAATGGAGAAAAGATAAATACCTAAGAAAACTTGAAGCCATGATGCTTGTACTTGATAGAAATCACATTTTTCTACTTTCTGGTACAGGCGATGTGGTCGAACCTGAAGATGGGCAAATCGCAGCCATAGGAAGTGGTGGAAACTATGCACTTTCAGCTGCTAGAGCCTTAGCAAAACATGCAAATTTAGATGAAGAAGAACTTGTAAAATCAAGCCTTCAAATCGCAGGTGAAATTTGCATTTATACTAATACCAATATCAAAACTTATGTAATCGAGGATGAGAAATGAATCTAACTCCAAAAGAAATTGTTAAATTTTTAGATGATTATGTTATAGGACAAAAAAAAGCTAAAAAAATCATAGCTATAGCTTTAAGAAATCGCTACCGCAGAATGCAACTTAGCCCTGAGTTGCAAGATGATATCGTGCCTAAAAATATCTTAATGATAGGTTCTACAGGTGTGGGAAAAACAGAAATCGCTAGGCGTTTAGCTAAAATGATGGGCTTTCCTTTCATCAAAATCGAAGCGAGTAAATATACTGAAGTAGGTTTTGTAGGTCGTGATGTGGAAAGCATGGTAAGAGATCTTGCCAATGCAGCTTTAAATTTGGTAAAAAATGAGCAAAGAGAAAAAAACAAAGATAAAATCGATGAATTTATAGAAAATAAAATTTTAGAAAAACTTTTACCACCTTTACCAAAGGGTATCAGCGATGAAAAACAAGAAGAATATAAAAACAGTCTTGAAAAAATGAGAACTAAACTAAGAAATGGCGATCTTGATGAAAGCACGATAGAGATAGAAATTTCACAAAATATGTTTGATACCAATCCTAACCTACCTCCTGAAATGGGTGCAATGCAAGATATAGTTAAGGTTATAGGCGTTGGCAGTAAAAAAGTCAAAAAAGAAATGAAAATCAAAGACGCTAAAAATGCTTTAAAAAACGAAGCAGGAGAAAAAATCCTAGATCAAGAAAGTATCAAAAGCGAAGCCTTAAAAAGGGCGGAAAATGAAGGGATTATTTTTATTGATGAAATCGATAAAATCGCTGTTTCAAGCGGAAATTCAAACCGCCAAGATCCAAGTAAAGAAGGGGTGCAAAGAGACTTACTTCCTATAGTCGAGGGATCAAATGTACAAACAAAAATAGGCACTTTAAAAACCGATCATATTCTTTTTATCGCTGCAGGGGCTTTTCATCTTAGCAAACCAAGTGATCTTATCCCTGAACTTCAGGGACGCTTTCCTTTAAGAGTGGAATTAGATAGTCTTGATGATAAAGCTCTTTATGAAATTTTAACACGCCCTAAAAATTCGCTTTTAAAACAATACTCTCAGCTTTTAAAAACTGAAAAATTAGAACTTGATTTTGACGATGAAGCAATTAAAGAAATAGCAAAAATAGCTTCAAGAGCTAATGAAGAAATGCAAGATATAGGTGCTAGACGCTTGCATACTGTGATAGAAAAATTACTTGAAGATTTAAGCTTTGAAGCTGATGAGTATGCAGGTAAAAAATTCGTAGTGGATAAAAAAATGGTAGAAGAAAAACTCGGAGATATCATAGAAAATAAAGATCTTGCAAGGTATATTTTGTGAAAAGTGGCTTTGTTAGCATCATAGGGCGTACTAATGCAGGAAAAAGTACTTTAATCAATTCCTTATTAGAAGAAAAAATCGCCCTAGTTTCTCACAAACAAAATGCCACAAGGCGTAAAATCAAAGCCATAGTGATGCATGAAAAAAATCAAATCATTTTCATCGATACCCCAGGACTTCACGAAAGCGGTGCTAGGCTTAATCAACTGCTTGTCCAAAGTGCTATTAAATCCATGAGGGATTGTGATATGATTTTATTTGTGGCAAGTGTTTTTGATAACACAAAAGACTATGAAAATTTTCTTAGTCTAAGCCCACAAGTACCACATATCATCGCTTTAAATAAAGTAGATTTAACCGATAATGCTACGCTTTTAAAAAAACTTAGTGAATATGCAAAATTTAGCGAATATTTTAAGGCTATCATTCCTTATTCCTCCAAGAAAAAAAACTATAAAAAAGATTTATTAGATGAGATAGTAAAATACCTTGATGAACATGAGTATTTTTATGATCCTGAATTTTTAAGTGCGAGTAGCGAAAAAGAACTTTATAGAGATTTTATACTTGAAAGTATTTATGAAAATTTAAGCGATGAGCTTCCTTATAGTAGCGAAGTGCTTATCCATCGCACCAAAGACACACCTAATCTTTTAATCCTAGAAGCCAATATCATCACCGATACAAACTCTCACAAGGGTATGCTTATAGGAAAAGAAGGGGCAACTTTAAAAAGAATAGGCAAAGATGCACGCTTTAAAATTTCAAAACTTGCACAAAAAAAGGTACTTTTAAAGCTTTTCGTAACAGTGAAAAAAAACTGGCAAAAAGATGAAGAATTTTTAAAAAAACTTTTAAATGATGAAAATTAATTCATTAAATAAAATAAATTTTATAAAATCTACAGATTTGCTTTATACTCAAAGAACGGGAATATCCAAAGAAGACGAACTTTTTAACAATTTAACCGCAGATTTTAAGCTAAGTAAACCCTTTGACTATCAAATAGCTTTTTTTAAACATAATGAAATTTATCATTGTTTTTTAGCACCTGTTTACAAATTGAAAAAAAGTCGTTTTTGCTTTCCCGAACCTTTAATTTTTCAAGCTTTGTTTGATGAAAGATTTATTAAGGAAAGTGATTATTGTGTTTTAAATTTATATGATCAAACTTTATATTTATATTTTTACCAAGAAGGAAAATTTATCAATCTTAAAAAAATCGAAAATTTCAACCCAAGTAATATGGATTTATTTTTTAAACAAAATCGATTTATAGAACTTTTAAAACACTATGAAAGCAAACTGCTACTTTATCAGGATTTGGATACAATCAAACATTACTTCTCATCTCAAATAAAATGTTTAAATCTAAATGATATTCTTGATAAAAATAGTTTATTGAAATTAAGTTCATATAGTATAAAAAATCTAGATCAAAATTGTAATTTTATCAAGCATAATAAAATAAAAATATCTATTTCTTTTAAAATTATATTAATATTTATTTTTAGCTTTAGTCTTAGTATGATAATTTTATTATTTAAAGATTTTATAGAGTACAAACAAAATAAGGAAATTCAAAATAAAAATTTTATCATACAAGAAGAAATTTCTAAACTAAAACAAGATAAGCAAAAATTATTAACAAACATACAAGATTTAAACTTTACTCTTTCTAATAAAATATTATCTACACAACAACAATTTCATATTTTATCCATCATAACAAAAGAAATCAATTTAGAAAAAAATAAGGCAATCATTCTAAATCAAATCATATCATGGCTTAACTCCAATGAACTTAAAATCACAAATCTTGAATTTGAACAAACAAAAATCATTCTTTCTTTTATCGATGAAAACCACTTTAAAAGAGCATTAGAAAATCTAAATTCTGCTTTTAAAATTTTTGATAAAAATGAAGAAACATTTAATATCATATTAGAAGTCATACATGAATAAAATAGAAGTATTTTTGCAAAATTTAAATCCTAGGGAAAAATTTCTTTTTATTTCTTTTATCTGCCTTTGTGCTTTGTTTTTAGCTTTTAAAATTCACGATCACTTTTTGGAAGATATTTTTCAAAAAACATTAATAGAACATAATTATCTTGCATTAAATGAAGCAAAAATAGAAATTTCACATCTTAAAGAAATAGAGACAAAGCTAACAAAACAGATAAAAACAGAGGAAGAAAAATTAAAATACTATAAAGAAAAATTGCATTTATTTTCTTATGATAAAGATTTTTTCAATAAAAAAATCAATAATTTATCCAAAAATTTAACCATTAATGAAATAAAATTTTCCCAAGAAAACAAAAATTTTATCCACTATAATTATATTTCTCTAAGTTTAAATGGCAACTTTAAAGACTTGCTCAATTTTATACAAAATTTAGAAAATCTTCCTATAGCTTTAAAAATTGATAAAATAAAACTATACAATACACAGGGTTTAAAATTAAAGCTTGATTTAATGTTTAAATTTATTAATTTATAATAATATTAAAATGTTATATTTTTAAATATTATTATAAAAAAATATTTAAAAATATTGTAATTTAATTATTTTTCTATTACTATTAGTTAAAATATTTTAAGCATAAAAAAGAAAGGTGTTGGGAAGTGACTAAGCAAGAAATACAAAAACTCGATACAAATTTCCTAGGTCATCCCAAGCCTTTATTCTCTCTATCAATGGTAGAACTTTGGGAAAGATTTGCTTTTTATTCCAACAACCATAAACAAAGGTGGACTTGGAATAGGCACTCAATACGCCTTGGCAATTTATGGCATTGCAGGATGCTTGTATTTAGCAGCACTTCCTAAAGACTGGATTACTGATAATTATTTAGAGCAAAAAAGGCTTTATTTCTAGGTTCTTTTATTATAGCTTTAGGACATATTAGCATAGCCTTATCTATTTTAAGCACACCTATATTTTTCCTAGGGCTTGCTTTTATCGTTATTGGTACTGGATTTTTAAAACCAGCGCTTCTGTAATGGTTGGAATGTTACATAAAAACAAAATGATACAAGATGCAGTACTAGCTATACAATTTTTTATATAGGAATTAACATTGAAGCATTCATTGCTCCTCTTATATGTGGTTTTGTTCAATCAAAATGGAATTATCATTTATGATTTGGAGGAGGTTTAGGTATGCTAATCTCTTTGCTTATTTTATATTTTAAAGCTGCCCCTGAGCTTGAAGAATTTCATAAAAATTGCACCTTAAAGCAAAACTGGGAACAACCATTTAAAAAAGTAAAAATTTAACTCTTATGCTAAAGTATAAGCCTGTTAAGTATTATTGGATTTTTTCTAATTTTTATTAATCTTGTAGATATTAATCTCATGATACTATCAAAAAAACTTTTTGCTATGTTTGGTAAATTTATTTCATATATCTTTTTGTTTTTAAAGCCTTAAATAAAAGAGAAAAACAGCAATTAACAATTTTAATTGTTTTATTCTTTGCAGCCACTTTTTTTTGGAGTACTTTTAAACAAAAACCTACTGCTTATAATCTTTTTGCGCAAGATTTTACAAATAGAAATATTTTTGATTGGAAAATTCCAACAAACTGGTTTCAATCTTTTAATCCAATTTTTATCATCATACTTACTCCTATAGCAAGTTATATTTAGTTATTTTTAGAGAAAAAAATATATATTTTTCTTCCATTGGAAAATTTACTTTAGAAATATTATTTGCCGGTATTGGTTTTATGATAATGACCTTTGCTTCACAAAGTCTAATAAACAACAATGGTTTACCAATATCCATGGCTTGGATTATTATAAGTATATTCTTTTAACACTTGTGGAACTATGCATGTCTCCTATTGGACTCTCTATAATGGCTGAGATTACCCCTGATTTAATCGAAAATCAAGTCATGGGACTTTGGTTTGTAGCAAGTGCACTTGGAAATTTTGTTGCAGGACTTATAGGAGGAAATGTCAATATTAAAAACATCGATCAACTTCCTAATATTTTTGAACAATGCATGTGGATGCTTTTTGTTATAGCGCTTTTACTTTTTATTGCTAAAAAACCAATTTATAAAATTCTTAACGAAAAAAATAAGCAATTATCTAACTAAACTTAAAATACAAAATACACCAAAGTTGAAAATTGATCTTAATATTTCTTTTTTTTATATTTGCAAAAAAGTAACATTATGATATAAATCATTTAAAAATATTACAAAGTTATACATATTTTTTTAATTTCTTGTCTATAATTTATAAATAAAAATACACAAAGGATATAAATTGAGTAAAAATGTAAAAAATTTAGATACTTCATTTTTTGGACATCCAAAACCACTTTTATCTCTTTCACTTACTGAGCTTTGGGAAAGATTTTCTTTTTACGGAATTCGTCCCTTGCTTTACCTTTTTATGATAGCAAGTTTTGAAAAAATCGGAATGAACTTAAAACCTGAAGAAGCAAGTGCAATTATGGGAATTTTTGCAAGTTGTTTATATCTTGCTGCTTTGCCAGGTGGATGGCTTGCGGATAATTACTTAGGACAAAAAAGAGCAATTTTACTAGGTGCTTTAACTATAGCATTTGGACATTTGTGCATAGCCTTTTCTTATTTTAACAATAAAATGATTTTTGTTGGTATGTTTTTTTTGGTTATAGGTACAGGACTTTTTAAAACTTGTGCTTCTGTAATGGTTGGAATGCTTTATAAAAAAATGATGCAAGGCGTGACTCTGGTTTTACTCTTTTTTATATGTGCTTTAATTTTGGTGCTTTTGTAGCTCCTTTAATTTGCGGCTTTTTACAAAAAGAATACGGATGGCATTTTGGTTTTGGTGCAGGTGGGATTGGTATGCTTTTAGCGGTAATTATTTTCTACCTAAAAACTATGCCTGATTTAAAAGAATTTGATGAAAAAGTTGGCATAGACTCTACTTGGGATAGACCAAGCAAAAAAAGCAAAAATGCATTTTACATCATCATTGTATCAGGTATTGTTTTACTTGGAGCAATATTTTTAATCCTTGATGGTTTTATAAAATTAGATGCACAAGTTATTAATAAAAATATTATTTTAACTATCTTAGCTTGTGCTGGAATTTATTTTTTATATCTTTTCGCTTTTACTTCTTTAAAAATAGAAGAAAAAAGAAATTTAATTATTTTTATTGTTTTATTTTTAGCGGCTGCGTTATTTTGGTCAGTATATGAGCAACAATACACTTCTTTTAATTTTTTTGCAGAAAAATTAACGGATAAAACCATATTAAATTATGAAATTCCTACAATATGGTTTCAATCTCTTGGAGGTTTATTTGTTATACTTTTTGCACCTTTTAGTGCTTTTATATGGACTATATGTGCCAAAAATAATAAAGAAATTTCATCTATTATTAAATTTGCATTAGGACTTTTGGGTGCAGCTTTGGCATTTTTAATAATGGCTTTAGCTTCAAATCATGCGATTAGTTTAAATGGTGATGCTAATACATTAAGAGAAAATTTAGAAAATTCATCACAAATTATTTTAGTTTCACCTTGGTGGCTTGTCAGTAGCTTTTTGCTTATGGTTTTAGGAGAGCTTTGCCTTTCTCCTGTGGGACTTTCTATAATGACAAAAATTGCACCTAATTTAATTAAATCTCAAGTCATGGGACTTTGGTTTGTAGCAAGTGCATTAGGCAATGCTTTAGCTGGATTCATAGGTGGTAAAGCAAGTGAAGAAAATATAGCTTATTTGCCAAATTTATTTTACCAATGTATGTGGATATTACTTGGTGCTGTTATAATTTTACTTATACTCAAAAAACCTATCAATAAAATACTAAAAAATTAATATTAAGGAGAAAATATGAGTATTTACAAACAAAGAGTATTAGAACTTAGAAGATTAATGAAAGAAAATAATATTGACGCCTATCTCATCTTAAGCGCGGATCCGCATTTGAGCGAATATTTACCAGAATATTACAAAAACAGAGTCTTTATCAGTGGCTTTAAGGGTTCTGTTGGAACAGTTCTTATCACACAAGAAGAGGGCTTTTTGTGGGTAGATGGAAGATATTGGCTTCAAGCACAAAAGGAATTAGAAGGTAGCGGCATACTTTTACAAAAACAAGATGCTAAAAATACTTTTACCAAATGGTTGGAAAAAAATTTAAGCGAAGATCAAATTTTAGGCATCGATTTTGCACTTTTACCTTTATCTTTACAAAAAGATTTACAGATTAATTGCAAGGCAAATTTAAAACATATAGATTTGATAAGTCCACTTTGGAAAGATCGTCCCACTTTACCACAAGAAAAAATTTATGAACACGAACTAGAATACTGCTCTTACTCAAGAAAAGAAAAATTAGCATTAGTGCGTCAAAAAATGAAAAATTTAAATGCTACCTCTCATTTAATCTCCAGCCTTGATGATATAGCTTGGCTTACAAATTTAAGAGGGAATGATGTAAATTATAATCCTGTATTTTTAAGTCATTTGCTAATCTTGGAAGACAAAGCTTTGCTTTTTGTTGATCAGAAAAAAGTAAATTCAGAACTTGAAAAAAAATTAAATTTAGATGGGTTTTGGCTTAAAAATTATGATGAAATCATCATGGAGCTTGAAAAACTTGCAAATACAAATTTGCTTATTGAGCCTTCAAAAATGACCGCTTTACTCATAAATTCTTTAGATAAAAGCGTAAAAATCATTCAAGAAATTAATCCAAGCACTCACTTAAAAGCAGCTAAAAATACAAAAGAAATAGCGCATATACAAGATGCTATGATAGAAGATGGAGTGGCTTTATGTAAATTTTTTGCCTGGCTTGAAGAAGCGATAGAAAATAAAGAATTAATAAGCGAATTAGACATAGATGCTAAAGCAAGCGAATTTAGAGCACAAAGCAAGTACTACATAAGTGATAGTTTTGCCACTATAGCAGGCTTTAACGAAAACGCAGCATATCCACATTATAAAGCCACAAAAGAGAGTTTTGCTTATCTTAAAAAAGATGGGCTTTTACTTATTGATTCTGGTGGACAATATAAAAATGGCACAACAGATATTACACGCGTTGTACCTATAGGAAAGGCTAATGCAGAACAAATTCATGACTATACCTTGGTTTTAAAAGCACATATTGCCATTTCCAGTGCAATTTTTCCAAAAGATATAGCTATGCCACTACTTGATGCAATCACACGCGTACCTTTATGGAAAGAACAAATTGACTATATACACGGCACAGGACATGGCGTGGGATATTTTTTAAATGTCCATGAAGGTCCACAAGTTTTATCTTATCTATCCCCTGTGCTTGAAAAAACAAAAGCCAAAGAAGGTATGCTAACCTCAATAGAGCCAGGTATTTATAAAGTAGGTAAATGGGGTATAAGACTTGAAAATTTAGTTATTCATACCAAAGTAGAAAATCCTAAAAATAAAGATTTTGGAGAGTTTTTATACTTTAAACCTGTTACTCTTTGTCCTTTTGAAATATCTTGTATTGATATAAAAATGTTAGATGAAAAAGAAAAAGAATGGTTAAACAATTATCACAAAGAAGTATTTGAAAAACTTTCTCCTAAGCTAGGTGATTATCCAAAAGCTCTAGTTTGGCTTGAAAAAAGAACAAAAGCCATCTTTTAAGATACTTTTGTTAACATAGATAAATTTTCCTTGTATTAAACTTATAATTTGTTTAATGCAAGGTTTTTAAACCAATTGCTAAAAAAGTTTTTTTTGAAAAACTCGATTTACAACTAAAAATTATTTAAAATATCCAAGTTCAATCATTTTTTGATAAATTTTAGCTACAGTTGCCCCTGAAGTAATATTTCTCCCACCATGTTCCAAAAGAACGGTAACTACATATTTTGGCTTAGAATAAGGAGCATAAGAAGTGAGCCACGCATGAGATCTAGTATAATACTCAAATTGTTTTTCATCGACCCTATTTTTATCTGTCTGTGAAAATCCCACAACCTGAGCAGTTCCTGTTTTTGCTGCAACTTTCACATCAAGATTATGCAAATAACGATAAGAGGTTCCTCCTTGCTCATTGGCAACAGCATACATTGCATCTCTTATATAAGGCAATTGACTCTTTTCAAATAAAGTAAAAATTTCTTTTTTATTTTCATCCATTTGATTTTCTATAGTTGTATTGTTATTTTCTATGCTTTTTAAAAAATGAGGTATAACCTCTCCACCTTTTGCGATTTGAGCTGTATATCTAGCAATTTGCATAGGTGTTGTAAGAAAACTACCTTGACCTATAGCCGTATTTAAAGTATCACCTTGAAACCAAGATTGTCTATATCTTTGCATCTTCCATTCTTTGCTTGGTAAAGTTCCTACAAATTCACTAGGTAAATCTACCCCTGTTTTCGCTCCAAAACCAATGCGAGATAAAGTTTCACTTATTTGATCGATTCCAACTTGCAAACTGCCATTATAAAAATAAACATCACAACTATATTTTATCGCATGTTTTAAATCCACAGGTCCATGGCCCGATCGATTCCAACATCTAAAAAACCTGCCTCCAAGCTCAATGCTTCCATTGCAAACATATTGAGTCGTCGGGCTAATATTTTTAGAATTTAAAAAAGAAAGCCCTACTCCCATTTTTACAACAGAACCTGGAGGATAATATCCATTTATAAGTTTATTTGTAAAAGGATGATCAAGACTATTTGAAAGCTCGTCCCAATCCTTAAAAGAGATCCCTGTTACAAAAGGATTAAGATCATATTCAGGGAAACTCCCTGCAGCTAAAATAGATCCATCATTTACATTCATAATTATAGCAGCTCCAGCATTCCCTTCAAACAATGAAGTTAAATAAGACTGAAGCTCTATATCTATCGTAAGTTCTATATCATTAGACATAGCAGGAGTGTAAGAAAGCTGTTCTACTTCTTGATTTAAGGCATTAACCTTATAAACCCTAGTTCCTTTTTCTCCTTGTAAAATATCATTATAATAGCGTTCTATACCGCTTTTTCCCGTATAGTTAGAAAGTTTTGCTATTTCATTTTCTTGAACATCTTGCAAATTTGCCTTACCTACATACCCAATAATATGCGAAGCCAATTTTCCAAAAGGATATTTTCTTTTTACAACAGGATCTATTTTTATTGTTTTATTAAGATTTAACTCTGAATAATGCGGAATAATCTCATCGTAGGGTATAAAATCTACAACTTTAATAAAATCTTGATTATAGTAAGAATCATTTCTCTTATAAATTTCTGCTAATTTACTAGCATTTAAATCAGGAAATAAATTTGCAAGTTCAGATAGTTCTTTATCTAGAATTCCTTTATTTGACTTTTTAATACTTAAATAAGGTTTAATAGAAATACTAAAACCCAAATCATTAATAGCCAATAAAGTTCCATTTCTATCTGTAATTTGACCCCTAACAGGTGCTAAAAATTCAGTTTTTATGGCATTTTGTTTAGCAAGTTCTTCATAATATACATTTGATTTTATACTCAAATAATACACACGACTTAATAAAAATATAAAAAACAATAGTATAAATCCAACAACTAAACGCATTCTCATTTAAATTTTACCTTTAAAAAACACATAAGCTAAACAACATTCTATAAAAACTGAAACAATATACGCCCATCCTAAAATTTTAATTTTTTCATCTCCAATATAAGACAATATCATATCCAAAAACAAAATAATGCCGTAAGCACAAAGCACAAAAACAACAGGGATAAATTTACCAATTTTTAAATTTGTCTTAATCCAATCCGCACAAAGATAATAAAAAATAAAAAACGCCAGCCAAGATGAAAAAATAAAAAAATTATAAGTTATATCAGTAAAAAATAAAAAAAATAAAGAAAAATACCATCTAAAATCAAGCTTTGAAAAAGTCCTTTCTCTCTCTTCTAGCAGGCAAAACATATAACAGAAAAAAATCCCATAAAGTAACGGAGTATATACAAAAGTCGAACCAAGAATCTGATAAATTAGAAAAAAAAATCCTAAAAAGACATAAGTTCCATTAAATTTTGCTTTATAAGCACTTAAATTTCTTCTCATTTATCAAGACCTAAAGTTTGATTGATAATAATATCTTCTAAAGAATCAAGGCCAATTTTATTCAAATTTGAAACTAAAATAGAGTCTTTAAATTTATTTTTTAACTTAGCTTTTTCACTTTGATTTAATTTATCACATTTGGTAAAAACTTTTAAAATTTTTTGATCAGGTCGTAAAAATCTTTTCAAATAGTCATTTAAATTTGCGTCGATCTCCAAATGAGTATGTCTTGAGTCGATTAAATGTATAAATAACTTTATCGAGGTTCTTAATTTTAAAAATTCATCTAAGTTTTGATTCCATATTGCTTTTAAATTTTTAGAAACCTTTGCATAACCAAACCCTGGCAAATCGATAAAATTGATATTAAATTTTTCTTCATTTCTTTTGCAAGTTACTTCGAAAAAATTTATAAGCTGAGTTTTTCCAGGAGTTGCCGAACTTTTGGCTAAATTTTTTTGTTTGCACAAAGAATTGATTAAAGAACTTTTTCCGACATTGGAACGCCCTAAAAATGCTACTTCACTAAAATTTGAGCTCAATTTCTCATCAAATTTCACTAAAGAAGTGATAAATTTAGCACTAATTATCATTTGTCTTTAAGATCAAACACAAAACGAGCAGGTTTTTGATCCTTACTCTCCACTCGATAAATATTAGCTTTTCTATCGACTATTATTTTATCACCAAAAAGTTTTTGATTACTTCCAAGCTCATTTATATAAGCATGACCATTAATCTCGTAAGTATCTTTAATAACATTATAAATAAATTTATCTCCACTACCTTTATAAGTTTTACCCTTTAAAACAATCTTAAACGTAGCATTTTGCATTGCTTCATAACGAATAGGTTTGCGATTTTTATCCGTATAAATAATCAATTTTTCAGAATTTAAAATATCATCACCCCTAATTACTTCTACATTTCCACTAAGAATACTTTCACCCTTATTTTCATCTGAATAAAAATTTAAAGCTTTTACTTCAATTTGAGTTGCCCAAGTTACACTTGCATAAGCTAACAATAAAATTATTTGTCTTGCAACCACGCGTTTACTCCTTGGATATTTAAAATTTTGTTTTTTACATCATAGTTTAAAGTATTTCCATTAATAATACTTCCATTAATTAGAGCTTTAAAATCAGTATTTGTATATAAAATTTTATCCTTAGGTTGGTATTCTACCTCTTGAGAAATAATTTTGACATTATTAGTACCTATATAAGTAACATTTCCTTCAAATAAAACCTTGCTCATATCTTTATTGAAAAACTCTAAACGATTTGCACTAAGATTAAAATCTAAATTTAAAGTAATAAAATCATTAAATTCATCTCTATCTGCATATCTCACCCAAGAATTTGCCTTATAATATGCCTTAATTGTACTAGCATTACTCTCATAAGCTTTCAAATTTTTAGCCTCAATATTTTTAAAATTTAAAGCATTAGTTTGCAAATTCAAAGAATACGGATCTTGCAAACTTAAAATCGTAAAAGTAATTGTAAAAAGAGCAATTAAAATTCCAAAAATTTTTATAGCCAAAGCTTATTCCATTCTTCTTCTAGATGATTTTTTTCTACTAAAATTTCTATCATCTGTGCTATAGCAGCCTTACCACCTTTTTTGCTAAGCACTATGTCTACATTTAAATCTTTATGACCATCTTTTGGCTTAAAACTAAGTCCTACACTTTCAAGCAAAGCCTTATCGTTAAAATAATCCCCAATAGCCGCACACTGAGAAAAATCTAAATTAAGTTTTTGTAAAATTTCTTTTGCACAAGCTAACTTATCCTTGATGCCTTGATATAAAATTTCTATTTTTAAATCTTTAGCTCTTTTTTCAACACAAGGACAATTTCTACCTGTAATAATAGCAATTTTTTTACCAAGCTTTAGCCAAGCCTCGATAGCCGCTCCATCTTTTACATCAAATTCTTTAATAAATTCTCCATTAGAAGTATAAATAATCTTCCCATCAGTTAAACAGCCATCTACATCCAAAAAAATCAATTCTGTCATAATTTCTACTCTCTTACAACAAATGCACCTGCAAATGCACCACTTGCAGCAAAATCCCTTGCTTCATCTTCACTTCTAAAGCCTGTTAAGAAAACGCGATTTAACCCATCCACTGAGCTTGTGCGTATAGTAGAGCTATAAGTTCTATAAGTTTTATATCTTGCTGCTATCGTTTGTGCTCCAGCTGGGTTTTTAAAGGCTCCAATTTGAACCATGAAATTTCCACCTTCATAAATTTGTCCATTATTTGCAATCTCTCCACTATTTCCATAGTTTACATTAGAATGTACAATATTATTACCCGAATTACTTGATCCAAATCCTATAACCTCAAGCCTTACTGGAGCTGTTCCTGAAGCAATCATATCAATTTGACTAGCAGCTCCTTTTGATAAATCTATAATACGATTATTTACAAAAGGACCCCTATCATTCACACGAACGGTAACTTGACGATTGTTATTTAGATTGGTTACTTTTAAGATGGTATTCATAGGTAAAGTTTTATGAGCCGCGGTTAAAGCATTTTGATTATAGGTTTCGCCATTAGAGGTTTTCTTGCCGTGAAAGCCTGGTCCATACCAACTCGCAATACCATCAGCAGTTTCGCCTACTGCTACAACAGTAGGATAATAAGTTTTACCGTTGATAGTATAAGGCTTCATCGTTCCTTTAGTCCCTGATGAAGAACTAGGACTGCTTTTAAAATCATTTGAAGGATAATACACTTGAGCATTATCCAAGCTAGAAAAAAAACTAGTGCCTAAACAACCACTAAAAAATAAAGCCCCTAGACTAACGGCTGACAACTTTAGTGTAATTGTTTTTATTTGCATTTTTATTCTCCTTGATTGGTATAATTAATTTTTGATTAATGCTAAGATGATTTTTTGCTATTTTATTAAATTCTCGAATTTCATCAACACTTATATTATAATTTTTTGCTATTTTATATAAAGAGTCACCAGACTTAACGGTATAAATTCTTGTCATAGGTATAGTTGTATCAACCTTCGCAAGTTTTTCTGCTTTAAAATTTTTATCAAAAAATGCTACTTTATTAAGTGGTATATACATATAATACCCTTTACCAGGAGGCGTAAAATTATGTTTAAATTGTGGATTATATTTCTTAAAAGTTGGAAGATCCATATTTAAATTTTTAGCTATTTCTTTTAAAGATGCAGAAGAAGGCACATCAACTTTTGCGAATTCGTTGCTTAAAGCATAATTCATTAAAGACGCATCTTTATCTAGTAAAAAATCCCTATCATTGGCTAAAAAAGCAAGAGTTAAAATTTTTCTTATAAAATTTCTAGTTTCTAAAGAAAGATATTTCTTATCAGGGTTCAATAAAACACTTAAATCATCACTTCCTGCTTGCTTGATAGCTTGTCTTAGTTTACCATTTCCACAATTATAAGCTAAAAGCGCTAAATACCATTTGCCAAATTCTTCTTTTAACTCTTTTAAATAATTTGTAGCGGCATAAGTTGACTTGACCGGATCACGCCTTTCATCAACATAAGCATCGATTCTTAAACCCAAATTTCTAGCTGTTGGTTGCATAAATTGCCAAACCCCTACAGCCTTGGCATTAGAAACACTATGAGTTTTCAAGCCTGATTCAACCATAGCTAGATACAAAATCTCATCAGGAACTTCCTGCTGGGCTAAAATTTTTCTTATCATAGGAGTAACTTTTGAAAAATTTTGCATACTATCTATTAAAGTTTGAGCGTGTTTTGATTTTATATCTTGTTGAGTTTGCACAAAAATCAAATCACTAATAAAACTTGGATTAATATCCAAATTTCTTAAAACATTCATTTGTCTTTCATAAAATTCAGGAGTATTAATTTGTGCAAAAAGAAAATTAAAACATATTAAAAAACACAATAAAATTTTTTTCATCAATAACCTTTAAAAAATAATTTTTCAGAATTGTTAAAACAAATTTCTAAAAGCTCTTTTCTTGATAATTTCAATACTTCACACATTTTGTTTGCTACAAATTGAGTTAACAAAGGTTCATTTCTTTTACCGCGATAAGGCTCTGGAGTAAGATATGGAGCATCAGTTTCAAGTAGCAGTCTATCTTTTGGAATTTTAGGTAAAATTTCAACTAATTTCTTAGCATTTTTAAAAGTTAAAACTCCTCCAATACCAAAATAAAATCCATCTTCAAAAAGAGTTAGCAAATGTTCGCTTGCATTAAAGCAGTGTAAAACTCCTCCTACAAGATCCTTAGAATACCCATGTAAAATCTCATAAGTATCATGATTTGCTTCTCTTGAGTGAATGATAACAGGTTTTTTAAATTCAATAGCAAGTTCAAGCTGTGCGATAAAAATCTTTTTTTGATTTTCTTTTTCTTTTTGAATTTCTTCAGCAAGATCACTTTTAAAACGAAAATAATCAAGCCCACATTCACCTACAGCTACACACTTTTCATCGCATAAATACTGCCTTAAAATTTTCTCATCATAATTATCAATTTCATAAGGATGCACCCCTGCTGCAAAAAAAATATTTTTATATTTATGAGCAATTGTAGCTGCATAGGGCAAATCTTTTATATCAGCACCAGGTATGATGATTTTCTCTATACCATTTTTAAAAGCACGATTTAAAGTTTCATCTAAATCATCTTTAAATGCTTCACTGTCTAGATGGCAATGCGTATCAACAATCCTTAAACCATCTTGAAAATCAAGATTTAAGAACATACTTCAACTCTATCCTTGCCATTATCTTTTGCTTGAGACAATATTTTACTTGCTTTATCAACCAAAGAATCAATCTTATCTCCACTTTTTCCAAAAACCACGCCTATAGAAGCTGTAAAAAAGATTTCATCTAAATTAACCAAAACACCAGCCTTTTTTATATTTACTCGTATACGAGAAAAGATTTTAATCGCTCTTTCTTGGGATATATTTTTAAGTAAAATACAAATTTTTTCTGCACTATATCTACCTACAAGATCTCTTCCTTTAGTTTCATTAACTATTTCATTAGCGCAGATTTTAATTACTTCATCACCAACTTCACGGCCGTATTCATCGTTAATCATTTGAAGATTATCTATATCTAAGAAAGCAAAAGCAAATTCCTCGTCTTTTGTCGCTATTTCATTAAAATAATCATCTATTCCATCGATTAAGGCATTATAATTTTTAACCCCAGATACAGGATCTAAAACATTATAAGTGCTTAAAAATTTTTTATCATCCATATAAGATAAACAACGATCTAAGCGGCAATTAAAGCTTTCTTTGCTTAAAGGCTTGAACAAATACTCATTAACTCCATTTTTAAAAGAATTCGCTTCAAATGAATCATTATGATCCCCCAAAAGAATCACACCTAATTCATCATCACTAAAACGCTCTCTTACTTGAGTTAAAAGCTCAAAACCACTAATTACTGGCATATTGACATCTGCTATAATAAGCTTAACATCATTATTATCATTTAAATAACTCATTGCTTCTTCACCATGAGCTGCAGCTAAAACATTAAATTGTCTTTGAGTAAGTATTTTTTTAATTTCATTACGTTCAGGTAGCTTGCTCATAGCTAAAATCACTTTAGTTTTTGCATATTGATTAAGTTTTATAATAGAACTAATAATCTCATCAATGCAAGTTTCACTTTCTTTAAAAATATAATCTAATATATCTTTATCCATAAATTTTTCTTTAGTAGCCTTATCACCACTAGCCGTAAGAACAATAGCAGGAATTTTCTTTTCTATAACATAATCCACAACTTCACCATTTGGGGCATCCGGTAAACATAAATCTACAAAAGCTAAAAAATAATTATTGTTCATTAACTCCTTGGCTTCAGCAAAACCAAAAGCAATATCTACCTCATAATCTAAAGTCATTTGAATTTTTTTAGCTAAAAGTTTGCCGAGCATTTTATTATCATCAATAATTAAAATTTTCTTATTCATAGTGTGTAAAATACCTTTATATCTAAAATTTTTAATATATTTATTTCAAAAGAAAGGAAATTTTATAGTTATATATTTTAACATAGTAAAATAAAAAATCCGCTTAATTCTTAAACAAGGTCTTAGCAAATTCGATTGCTTCATCACTAACAAGCTCTCCACTTACCATCCTAGCAAGCTCTTTAATTCTTTCTTTTTGATCAAGCTTTTTTACCTTACTTTCTTCGCCATTTTTTTCAACTAAAAAATGATTATGTGCCTTAGAGGAAAGTTGGGGTAAATGAGAAATAGCAAAAATTTGATAAAACTTAGAAAGCTCCTCTAAAACCTTAGCTATACTCATAGCCTCTTTTCCACTTAAATTTGCATCGATTTCATCTAAAAATAATATCCCTTTACCTGCATTTAAAATTTTACATTCTGTAGCTATAAAAGCAAGTCTTAAGCGATTTAATTCACCTGAACTTAAATTTTTTAAATGAGCTAAATTAATATCTAGCATTATCTCATCTTTGCCTAAAATTGAAATTTTTCCACTTTCTTTAAGCGTCAAACTTGCATCTTTCATATAAAGTTCTTTAAGATAATTATTTAAACATTTTTCTAATTTTTTAAGGTTTTTCTTTCTTGTTTGAGTTAAAATTTGTGCTTTTTCTTCTAATTTTTGTTTTGATTCTTGAAATTTTTTTTCAAGTTCTTTTTTTTCAAAACTTAAATTTTCATAATGTTCTAGTTCATGTTTTTTTTGTTTTAAAACTTCTAAAGCATTTTCTATGCTTTCATAACGCTTGATGAGATAGGATAAATTTTCAATGCGATCTAAAAGTGTC
The DNA here is from genome assembly GCF_001762855.1 of Campylobacter sp. BCW_6467. Classification (NCBI taxonomy): domain Bacteria; kingdom Pseudomonadati; phylum Campylobacterota; class Epsilonproteobacteria; order Campylobacterales; family Campylobacteraceae; genus Campylobacter; species Campylobacter sp. BCW_6467. The sequence goes on from NZ_MJXP01000007.1 coordinate 77,364, forward strand.
TCCACATCAAAATCCAAATCTTCCATTTTTTGATTTTCACAAATCACACGCAATTCATTTAAACATTCACTAAAAAAACTCGCATCAACTTCGCTTAAATTTAAAGCTTCAATAACAACTTTTTCAAGCTCAAAAATACGCTCTGCCTTACTCCAAGCTTCTTCTAATTTATCTTTTTTAGAAAGCTTCTTTTTAAATATTAAAAGCTCTTCATACTCGCCTATTTTAGGATTAATGCTTGAAATTTTTTCAATTTGCACTCTAGCTAATTCTTTTAATTCTTCTACTTTTTTTTCTTCTTCTAAAATTGCATTAAGCTCATTAGAAATTTGACTATAAGCATTAAAATCTTTTTTAAAATCTTCCAAAAAGGAAACAAAATTTGTATTTTCTTGCATTTCCAAGGCATCTAAGAGATTTAAAAATTTTTCATTTCCAAATTCGTTATTTTCCTTTGCGCTTAAATACTTAATAAAAGTTTTACTTAAATTTTGCAAACTTTTTTTCGCTATGCTTTGATTGTTAATAAAATATTTTGTGTTTTTTTCTTTTAAAAGCTTAAAAACATTCTCCTCTTCGCTTTCTATGCCAAAACTTTCTAAATCTAATTTATCATCTAGTTCTATTTCAACAATTTTAGCCTCACTTTCACTCAAAGAAAATGCGGATAAAATTCCTTTAAACAAGACCGATTTTCCAGCTCCACTTAACCCTGTAAAAACGGTAAGTCCTTTAGAAATTTCAAGCTCAGCCTTTTTAAAACCAAGATTTTCTTTCATAAAAATTCTATTTATCATCAATTTCCCCAGTGTAATTTTTCTTTTAAAATTTGAAAATAATCTCTATTTTTTGGGTGAATTAAAGCCACATTTTTATCACTTAAACCCACTTTTATACTTTTAAAATTATTCATTTTATAATTTTCTTGCCCATCAATGCAAAGTATGCAATCCTTTGCCATAATCTCTATTTCAAAACCTTTTGGCAAGACAATAGGGCGTTGTGTCAAAGAATGAGAACAAACAGGAGTTAAGATAAAAGCTTGAGCTAAAGTATAAACTATGGGCCCATTTGCACTTAAATTATAAGCTGTTGAACCCGCAGGAGTTGCAACAATAAGCCCATCTCCAAAATATTCATTAAATTTCTTTTCTTTTCTAAAAACTTCTATATGAGCCATAGAAGCTTGATTATTTTTACTAATAACCACATCATTAAAAGCCAATTTTTCTAAAATTTTTCCTTGCTTATCTTCTAAAAAAACACTTAACAAATAAGGCTTTTCTATTCTAAATTCTCCTTGAAAAAAAGCTTGAAAAAAATTTTCAGCTTCATCAACTTTAAAATCTGTTAAAAAACCTAAATGTCCAGCATGAATTCCTAAAACTGCTTTATCATATTCACAAGCTTTACGGCATAAAGAAATCAAAGTTCCATCTCCACCTAAAGAAATAACAAAATCGGATATTTTAAACAAATCATCCAATCCATACTTTGGCAAATCTAAAATTTCAGAACTTTCTTTAAACAATACAAGTTCAACTTTATATATAGATAAAATCGATTGAAGTTTTAAAATTTCCTTATCTAAACTCACATTGGGTCGTGTAACAAGTCCAATTTTTTTAATATTTTTATGATCTATTTTATTTTGCATAAAAAATTATATCAAATCTTAGCAAAGCAAAAGAATAAAAATACTATAATTTTGCTCATTATCTTAAAAAATCTTTTTCAAGGAATAAATTTGCGAAGTCATTATAATACAGACTTGGGAATTTCCCATGTTGGTCAAAGCGTTAAACTTTGCGGTTGGGTAAATAGCTACCGCGATCATGGTGGAGTTATTTTTATAGATTTAAGAGATAGAAGTGGTATTATCCAACTTGTTTGCGATCCAAATGATAGTAAAGAAGCTCATGAAATCGCTTCCAATGCAAGAAATGAATTTGTACTTATTGCAGAAGGTGCTATTCGTCCGCGTGGCGAAGGACTTGTAAATCCTAAATTAAAAACAGGAGAAATCGAAGTAGTTGTTTCTAAACTTACCATAGAAAATGAAAGTGCCGTGCCTCCTTTTGCTATCGCTGATGAAAGTGTAAATGAAGAATTACGTTTAAAATATCGCTTTTTAGATTTAAGAAATCCTAAACTTTATGAAAATTTTGCCCTGCGTTCTAAAGCTTGTATAGCAGCTAGAAATTCTTTGGCAAATATGGGATTTTTAGAAGTTGAAACCCCTATTCTTACCAAAGCTACTCCTGAAGGCGCAAGAGATTATCTCGTGCCTTCTCGTGTGCATCAGGGTGAATTTTATGCTCTTCCGCAAAGCCCTCAGCTTTTCAAACAACTTTTAATGTGTAGCGGTTTTGATCGTTATTTTCAAATCGCAAAATGTTTTAGAGACGAAGATTTAAGAGCTGATCGCCAACCTGAATTCACACAAATTGATGTTGAAATGAGTTTTTGTGAACAAAAAGATGTGATCAATGTAGCCGAAACTTTTTTAAAAGATATTTTCAAAGCTTGCGGCAAAGAAATTCAAACCCCTTTTAGGCAAATGCAATACAAAGACGCTATGGAGAATTATGGCTCTGATAAGCCAGATTTAAGATTTGATCTTAAATTTATTGATGTGATTGATATTTTTGCTAAGTCAAATAATGAAATTTTTGCAAATATTGCCAAAGATACAAAGAAAAATCGCATCAAAGCCATACGTGTTCCAAAAGGCGATACTATTTTTTCAAAAAGACAAATGCAAAGATTTGAAGAATTTGTGCGTAAATTTGGTGCCCAAGGCTTAGCTTTTATACAAGTTAAAGAAGATGGGCTTAAAGGTCCACTTTGCAAATTCTTTAGCGAAGAAGATTTAAATGAGCTAAGCAAACGCTGTGAGCTTGAAGTAGGAGATGTGGTATTTTTCGGTGCAGGAGCTAAAAAAACCGTGCTTGATTATATGGGAAGATTTAGAATTTTCTTAGCCAACGAGTTAAATCTTATAGATCCAAATGCCTTAGAATTCTTATGGGTTGTTGATTTTCCTATGTTTGAGCAAAATGATGACGGAAGTTATTCTGCGATGCACCATCCTTTTACTATGCCAAAAAATATCAATGAAGCTGATTTAGAAGAAATTTCATCTATCGCTTATGATGTAGTACTAAACGGCGTTGAGCTAGGTGGAGGTAGTATAAGAATCCATAAAAACGATATTCAGCAAAAAGTATTTAAACTTTTAAATATCAATGAAGAACAACAAAAAGAAAAATTTGGTTTCTTACTTGATGCTTTAAGTTTTGGTGCTCCACCACATGGAGGTATCGCTATAGGACTTGATAGACTCATCATGCTAGTTACAGGAGCAAACAGCATAAGAGAGGTTATAGCCTTTCCAAAAACCCAAAGAGCGCAATGCTTAATGACAGATGCACCATCACCTGCTAACAATGAAGCAATGAGAGAATTAGGAATCAAATTAAGGGAGAATATAAAATGAAAGAATTGTTTTTAATCATAGGTGCACCAGGTAGTGGAAAAACTACCGATGCTAGTTTAATCGCACAAGCAGATGCGACAAATATCACACACTATTCAACAGGCGATCTTTTAAGAGCTGAAGTAGCAAGTGGGAGTGAACTTGGAAAAACTATAGATAGTTTTATATCCAAAGGCAATCTTGTTCCTTTAGATGTTGTTGTAAATACTATAGTTTGCGCACTAAAAGCTGCTCCAACTAAAACTATCATCATCGATGGCTATCCAAGAAGCGTAGAACAAATGATGGAATTTGACAAGGTTTTAAGTGAACAAAATGAAATTTGTCTTAAAGGTGTCATAGAAGTAAGAGTAAGCGAAGAAGTTGCCAAAGAAAGAGTTCTAGGCAGAAATCGTGGTGCAGATGATAATGAAGAAGTATTTTATAATAGAATGAAAGTTTATACAGAACCTTTAAATGAAATTTTAGATTTTTATCAAAAGAAAAAACTTCATTTTATTATCGATGGGGAACGCACTATCGAACCTATCGTTGCAGACATGAAAGAACTGATTAAAAAAATTCAAAGTATATAAGGAGAAAAAATGGATTTAAGCAAAATCAAAATCGGAGATATTCCAAATAAAATCAATGCCGTAATCGAAATTCCATACGGCTCAAGCATCAAATACGAAATCGATAAAGATAGTGGTGCTATCATGGTAGATCGCGTTATGGCTAGTGCGATGTTTTACCCAGCAAACTATGGTTTTATTGCCAATACTTTGGCTGATGATGGTGATCCTGTGGATATTTTAGTGCTTAATGAATATCCTATCCAAGCTGGAGCCGTGATTCCTTGCCGCTTAATCGGTGTTTTAATCATGGAAGATGAAAGTGGAATGGATGAAAAACTTCTTGCGGTTCCAAATTCAAAAATAGATGCAAGATATGATAATATAAAAACTTACACAGATTTGCCACAAGCAACTTTAAATAAAATCAAAAATTTCTTTGAAACTTATAAAATTTTAGAACCAAATAAATGGGTTAAAGTACAAGATTTTAAAGATGAAAAAGCTGCAATTGAAATTTTAGAAAAAGCAATCAAAAACTACAAATAATCCTAGCCCTTCAAAGGGCTAAACTCAAGGAAAACTCGCAATGAAAAATATCGTTTTAGGTGGTGGTTGTTTTTGGTGTGTTGAAGCCGTATTTGAACGCCTAAAAGGTGTAATCGATACTGAAGTTGGATATAGCGGAGGAAATCCAAATCCTAGCTATGAAAGCGTGTGTAATGGTGATGGTAACATAGAAGTTGTCAAAATAAATTACGATGAAAAACAAATCTCTCTTCTTGAAATCTTAACACTCTTTTTTAAAATTCATGATCCAACAAGTATAGATAAACAAGGTGGAGATATTGGTATACAATATCGCTCAATAATCTTTTACGAAAATGAAGAAGATAAAATTTTAGCTCAAAATTTCATCGAAGAACAGCAAAAAATATTTAGCAAAAAAATAGTTACTAAAATTTCAAGATTGCAAACTTACTACAAAGCTGAAAACTATCATCAACATTATTTTATAAATAATCCCAATCAAGGATATTGTCAAGCTGTAATAGCTCCAAAACTGCAAAAAATACAATCAGACTAATTTCATCTTTTTAAGGTTAAAAAAATTTCAACTTTATTCACAGCCTTTTCACGCTGTGATTTTCTTTTCAAAGTACTTAAAAATAGAACTTTAAGCTTTAAAATAAAGAAAAAATTATTTATTGTTTTTTAAGTTTTTTTATGAATTTGTATTTAAATGTGAATAATTTTATTAATTAACATAATTTCCTAAGCTTAGCTATAAAAAATCCATCATAGTCTAAGCTTGGTAAAATCCGTCTACATTTTGAAATTTCAGCAAATTCTTCACTTTGCCCTACTTTAGCCTCAACATTTTCCAAATCAATATCTAAAAGCTCTAATTTAAACTCGCTTTTTAAAGCATTCTCTATCACTTCTTCATTTTCTTCCTTGGTAAAGGTACAAGTACTATATATAAGCTCTCCACCTATTTTTAATGCCTTTAAAGCAGAATGTAGAAGTTTTTTTTGAGTTTTTGCAATATTTTTGATTTCTTTATAACTTTTTTCCAAATCAAAACCTATTTTAGCAAAAGTTGAACAAGGCGCATCAAGTAAGATTTTATCAAATTTTAAAGGACACAAATTGCCTATATTTTTACCATCTTTCATAAAAACTTTAGCATTCACGCCGTAATTTTTAAGATTTTTTTGCAAAATAAAAAATCTATCCCTACTCATCTCATTGCAAGCTAAATAACCTGTATTTTGCATAAAATTTGCAAGATTGATACTTTTGCCACCCGGAGCTGCACACATATCAAGAACACTTTGCCCTGCTTTAACTTCTAAATTTAAAGCACACAAATAAGAAGAATAATTTTGTATATAAAAGTACGCTTCATTAAAAACTTTCATAGAACTTAAGATGGCTTTATCTTTGGCGTCAAACAAATAACAATAAGCATTGATCTTTTTAAATTTTAAATTTTGTTTTAAAAATTCTTTTTCTAATTCTTCAGTGCTAATTTTTAAAGTATTTACAAATACGCAAACATTTTTTTCTTGAGTAAAAGAAGATAAAATATTTTGCATTTCATCTTTGGTATAAAGTTTTTCTATTCTAGAGAGCAAAATAATCCTTTATCATGATAAAAGCAGCTAAAGAATCTAATTTACCATCTTTTTTGCGTGTATTGGCTACGCCGTATCCTAAAGCTTCTTTACTTGTTCCACTTTCATCTACAAAGCAAATTTCTTTATCAAATTCAAGCAAAGAAACAAAATGCTTAATGCGTCTTGTCATTTCTTCTTCACTTGATCCACCCTTAGGAATGCCTACAATGAGTAAAGAAATTTCATGTATTTTAAGTAAATTTTTGATTTCATTAGCGGCTTGATTGCGATTTTTTCTTAAAACTGCATCTAAAGGCAAAGCGATCTTTTTATCTACGCAAAGTGCTACACCTATGCGTTTTAAACCTACATCTAAAGCCAAAGCTCTCATACTAAAACCCTTATAAAAAGCCCTTCTATGGAAATTTTTCCCTCAAGTTCGTATTCATAAACTTTTTGTCCATAAATTTTTAAAGCCTCATCAACACTCACACCTTTTTTACAAAACTCTAAAAATTCATCTTGATTTATATCTATACTTGCAAACTCACTTACAAATTCTTTAAAATCACAGATTAACTTTGCTTTATTTTCCTTTAAAAGCAAATTAGTCCCTGTGCTTTCTCCTAGTCTTTGCGGTAAAACATATAAAGGCTTATTAAGCTCTAAAGCAAGCCTTGCACTTTGCATAGAACCACTTTTTATATCTGCTTGTGCAACCACAACAGCCTTACTTAAAGCAATAACCAAACGATTTCTTAGTAAAAAATCATAATTTTTTGGCAAATAATCATCTTCGTATTCGCTTAAAGCTAAAGCATTTTCATAAATTTGTTTAATGATTTTTTCATTAGTTCTTGGGTAAATTTGTTCCAAACCATTAGCAAAAATACCTATAGTATTTGGCATAGCTGCCATACTTGCAGTGATATCCACACCTAAAGCACCGCCACTTACCACGCAAAGATGGGTATTTTTAAGCATACTCGCTAAGGAAAAAACACAATTTTTCGTATAAACACTCATACGCCTTGAACCTATAATAGCGATTTTATCTTGTCTTAATAAAGATAAATTTCCTTTGTAGTGTAATTTTTTAGGAGGCTTTTTTAAATCTTTAAAAAGTTTCAAAAATTCATCAGGCAAAATTTCACTTGCCATAAATTTCACTCAAATACACAAGATCAACGCCTTTTAACAAATCCTTACTTTGCTCTAAGGCTTTAAAAGTATTTTTCCTAGGATGTCCTATGGCTATAACAAAACCTTTTTTTTGTGCAAGTTTTACTGCGCTTTGAAGTTGTTTTTTAACATAATTAACATCATCTTCATTATCCAAAAACACATCTCTTTGTATATAAGGCATACTGAGTTCTTTAGCGATTTTATTTGCCTTAGAATTTCCTATAGTTTTAGAATCTACAAAAAATATATTTTGATTTTTTAAAGCCTCGTAAAGCTTTCTCATAGCTTCTTCATTGCTTGTAAATAAACTTCCTGTGTGATTATTGATATATCTTAAATCCTTAAAATCTTTTTTAATTTGCTTGATTTTTTTAAAAATTCTTTCTTTGCTATCATTTGGATTTAAAGTATCAAGCTCGGGTTTATTGTAATTAATTGCTGCTAAAGGTAAATGCACCATATAAAAATCAAATTTTAAAGCAAGTTTTGGCGTTTCGTTATGGTTTTTATCTGGCGGGAAAAAAGAAGGATTTAACTTTAAATTTAAAGCTTTTAAACCTCTAACCTGACTTGCATTTGCCATATCATCGATAATAATAGCAAGTTTTGGTTTTTTAGAAATTTTATTTAAATGAATATCTTCATCAAAAGTTAAATTTTGATCTTGGGTTAAATTTGTATCTTTTGGAATAAAATTTTGTTCTAAACTCTGATTTTGCTCTAAACTTAAATTCTGCTCCACGCTGCTTAAATTTTGCTCATTTAAACTTGTATTTAAATCATCAATTTCTTGAATTTTTTGCTCTAAAATACTTACAGATTTATTATTATCAAACTCATTCTCTTGAAAAATACCAATTTCATAATGATCTTTGTTTAATGAAATTAAATCTTCTTGTTTATCAACAAAATAATCCGGCTTAACAGAAGAAACATCTTGGGAATTTTGATATTTTACTAAAATTCCCAAAGCTAAAGCTATACAAAGTAAAAAAAGTATAGCTATGATTAAATAACGCTGAATTTGAACTAATTTTTTCTTTGACAATGTTTAGTTCTTATCTTTATCTACTAATTTTTTAGCACTGATCCAAGGCATCATAGCACGCAAATTGCGTCCTGTTTTTTCTATCAAAGAATCATTCATATTTTTGCGTTCTGCATGCATTCTAGCAAAACCTGCACGGCGTTCTAAGATAAAATCTTTTGCAAAAACACCATTTTGTATATCTTTTAAAACACCTTTCATCGCTTTTTTAGTCTCTTCAGTAATAATCTTTGGCCCTGTGATGTAATCGCCGTATTCTGCAGTATTTGAGATAGAATAACGCATATCTGCAATACCACCTTGATAAATCAAATCCACAATGAGTTTCATTTCATGCAAACACTCAAAATAAGCCATTTCAGGTTCATAACCTGCTTCAACTAAAGTCTCAAAACCTGCTTGAATCAAAGCACTAAGTCCACCACAAAGCACGGCTTGTTCACCAAAAAGATCTGTTTCTGTTTCAGCTTTAAAGGTTGTTTCTATAATACCTGTGCGTCCGCCCCCAATCGCACTCGCATAACTTAAGGCTAAATTTTTAGCATTTTTACTTTCATCTTGATGAATAGCTATCAAGCAAGGAGTTCCACCACCTAAAGTAAATTCATTTCTTACTGTATGTCCTGGTGCTTTAGGTGCTATCATAATAACATCTACACCTTTTGGAACAACAATTTGACCATAGTGGATATTAAAACCGTGCGCAAAAGCTATAGCCTTACCTTCACTTAAATTTGGTTTTATTTCGACATTAAAAATATCTGCTTGAATTTCATCAGGAGCTAAAATCATAATCATATCTGCTGTCTTAGAAGCCTCACTTACACTCATTACTTCAAAACCAGCATTTTTTGCTTTAACAGCACTTACACTACCTTCGCGAAGTCCGATAATTACATTTACGCCATTATCTCTTAAATTCATCGCATGAGCGTGTCCTTGAGAGCCAAAGCCTATAATTGCTACTTTTTTTGATTTGATTAAATTTAAATCACAATCTTTATCATAATATACCGTAATAGCCATATTCACTCCTTAAAAATTCAAAAATTAAAGGTATTATTATAGCAATTAAAGTATAAATTTCATATTTTTTTTATAAACTTTATGTAAGAATTTTACAAAAAATCATAAAGTATTAAAAGTGAAAGAATTTTTAAACAGTCTTAGTTATGGCATTAGCTCTCACGAAGTAAGCAATGAATTTAAACAAATTTTAAGAGAGCTTTTAGCTAATCATATCATCAAAGAACACAAAAACAAATACTATCTTAACAATGGTTTTGCCTTTGGAGTACTTGATATTTCAAGTAAAGGCACAGGTTTTTTACAATGCTTTGATGAAAGTTTCAAAAAAGATCTTTTGATAGAAAACAAAAACCTAAAAGGTGCAAACTATAAAGATATAGTCGCAGTAAAACTTCTACCTTTAAAGAAAAAACGCCCCAGTGCAAAGGTGATTTTGGTTCTAAAAAGAGCCAATGAAACCTCTTTAGTGATCACCAAAAGGTACGGCGAAGCCGTGCTTGGAATGAATATCAAAACAGGATTAAGCACTGCCTTAAAAGCTTCTCAAAAATCCTTAAAAGCACTACCTTTAGGGACAATTTTAAAAATAGAAAATGAAAATAACAATATCATAGAAGTTTTAGGACATATCGATGATGAAAGCGTAGATGAAAAAATCTCCTTAGCTCTTTTTAATAAAAATAACGAATTTAGCGACGCTTGTATCAAAGAAGCTCTAGCAAACGGTGATAGCGTTGATGCGAGTATGTATGAAAATCGCATGGATTTAAGAGCCTTGCCTTTTTGCACCATAGATCCTATACATGCAAAAGATTTTGATGATGCGATTTATTTTGACACTCAAAAACGAGAAATTTATGTAGCTATTGCTGATGTTAGCGAATATGTTTATGCTTATAGCGCTATAGATAAAGAAGCAAGAAATCGTGGATTTTCTATTTATTTTCCACATATTGCTATACCTATGTTACCGCATCCTTTAAGTGAAAATATCTGTTCTTTAAAACCTCATTTAGATCGCTTAGCGTATTGTTTTAAAATCACGCTCAATCATGAAAATAAAGTCATCAAAGAAGAACTTTTTGAAGGTATTATCAACTCAAAACGCCGTTTTAATTACGATGAAGTTGATGAAATTTTGGTACAAAAACCTGATTTAAAAGAACTTTCATGGCTTTATGAGCTTTTTGAAATCACAAAAAATTTACGCAAAATGCGTCTTAAAAATGCCTTTGAATTTCGCACCGAAGAATTAAGAATGAATTTAGATGAAAATTTAAGTCTAAAAAGCACAGTTTTTGAAAAAGACACGCCTTCGCATAATTTGATCGAAGATTGTATGCTTTTAGCCAATAAAGCCGCAGCAAAACTCATAGATATAGGTGTTTTTAGAAATCACTTAAGTGCTGATGCAAGAAAAATCGATAAGCTTTTAAATGAATTACGCGAACTCGGAATCGATGTAAATTTTAAGCCCAATCTTCCTGAGCTCATACGCGACATACAAGCTTTAGCCGATGAGTTAAATTTAAGAGCAGAAGTAGATAAACTCATCATCAAAGCACAAAAAAAAGCAGAATACTCTAGCGTCAATGCGGGACATTTTGGCTTAGGTTTTGATAAATACTCACATTTTACAAGCCCTATAAGAAGGTATTCTGATCTTATTTTGCACAGACTTTTAAAAGCCAAACAAAAAAACGATGAAAAACTTTTTAATTATCTGCTTTTAAACATAGAAAGCACTTGCGAGAGTCTTAGTACGCTTGAAAGAGAGGCGGATAAGGTTGCTTTTGATTTTATGGATAGAAAATTTGCTAGATGGGCAGCTAAAAATATAGGCAAAAAATTTAAAGCTTTAGTTGTGCAAAATGATGGAGTTTGCATAGCCAAACTAGATGATGAAATCAAAGGAGCGGATATAATCCTTTATGATACGCGTGTAAATTTACTAGAAAGTGTTGAAGTGCAAATCATGGAAGCGGATATAGTTATGGCAAAAATTTATGCTAAAATCACCCAAAGACTTATAAAGGAAGAAAATGTATAGAAAAGAGCTCCAAACCCTGCTTTCTAAAGATTCAATGCCTAATTTTTTCTTTCTTTATGGAGCAGATAATTTTCAAAGTGAACTTTATGCTGAATTTATAAAAGAAAAATATAAGCCCGATGAAACTTTAAAACTTTTTTTTGAAGAATACAACTTCACTCATGCAAGTGATTTTTTAAGCACAGGATCGCTTTTTAGCGAAAAAAAATTACTAGAAATCAAAACTTCTAAAAAAATTCCAATAAAAGATCTTAAAATTTTAGTCGAACTTTGCAAAAACAATGCGAACAATTTCTTTCTTTTAGAACTTTATGATGAAAGTTCAAAGCAAAGCGACATAGAAAAAATTTTCTCTCCTCATTTTGTAAGATTTTTTAAAGCTAACGGAGCTAAAGAAGGCGTGGAGCTTTTAAGCATAAAAGCAAAACAACTAAGGGTTGAAATCACTCAAAATGCTTTGTTTACCCTTTTTACAAGTTTTGATGAAAACTTGTATCTTGCTGCGAGTGAGCTTAATAAATTTAGTGGTTTAAGAGTAGATGAAAAAACCATAGAACAATACTGCTATAGTTTAAATACAGGAAGTTTTGAAAGCTTTTTTGAGAAAATTTTAAAAAAACAAGACTTTAAAAGCGAACTTGAAAAAATTTTAGATAATTTTAATGAAATTGCTTTAATCAACTCTTTATATAATTCTTTTTATCGTTTATTTAAAATCGCACTTTATGCTAAAATCAATGGCAAAATTGATTTTAAAGAGCTTTTAGGCTACACTCCACCCCCTCAAGTGGGACAAAATTTAAGCTCTCAAGCCTTTAGTTTAAAAATCGAACAATATAAAGAAATTTTCACTCTTTTGCTTAAAAGCGAATACGAGCTTAAAACCAATTCTAAACTCGTAAAAAAAGAATTTTTGATTTCAAATTTGCTTAAACTTGCAAGGATTTTAAAAAGTTAATTTTTAATCTTCAATCCTCTTCACTTCTTTTTAATCGTATTAAAATAATTTAAAATGATTGTATTGTTAATCTTAGCTGAGTTTTTAAAATACTTTAAAAGAATGATTGCAATCCAAAAAGAATTTAACGACTTTAACAACATCCATCCTAATAATTTTAAAATTATCAGGATGAAATTTTAACAAGCTAGGAGAGTAAAC